>CACFLG010000026.1 GCA_902567095.1 uncultured OM182 clade bacterium | reverse complement strand
GAACGCCTTGCCCGCACCGGTAACAATAATGGCGCTTACTTCGTCTTCATCGCTGGCTTCATTAAAAAGCATGATCAGCTCTTGCGCCATTTCTACAGTAAAGGAGTTCATCTCGCTTGGCCGGTTCAAGGAAACAACGAGAACCCCGTCTTCCAAGTTTAATTCAAGGGTGTTGTATGAAGTCTTCATTTCTTCTCCTCGTTAGTGATGCTTTTCAGGCTGATCTCGGCCATGCTTTTAAACGTCGTCTCCCGGTCCGCCGGAGACATCGCCTCCTGCTTTAATATATGATCACTCACCGTCATAACAGCAAGTGCAGATATTCTGTGTTCTGCTGCTACCCGATAAAGCGCTGCGGCTTCCATTTCGACTGCCAAAATACCTAGGCTACGGCAAAGATCATAAATATCATTAGACGAATGGTAAAACGTGTCTGACGTTAGAACATTGCCCACCCGGATGTCCGCACCCATCAGCTCGGCACATCTAACCCAGTCCGTAAGCATCTCAAAGTCGGCCGTGGCTGCAAAATCAAACCCCCCGAAACGGGCTCTATTCATATTCGAATCTGTTGAGGCTCCCATCGTCGCAACGATCTGACCTATGTTTAGTTCATCGTCAATAGACCCGCAACTGCCCACGCGAAGAATTTTTTTTACCTTAAACGCGCGAACAAGCTCGGTAGCATAGATTGCCATGCTGGGCATGCCCATGCCGCTCGACAATACCGAGACTCTCTTGCTGTTAAATGAACCAGTGTAGCCAAGCATGTTCCGGACCTGAGTGACTAGCTTTACATCATCAAGGTAGGTCTGAGCGATAAATTTCGCTCTTAACGGATCGCCAGGCAACAAAACCAAAGGGGCTATGTCTTTGGGATCGGCTTCTATATGTGGGGTAGTCATTAGTTATTCCTAATTCAGAGAGAAAGAAAAAAGCCGGCAATGGTGGCACTCATGAGGTTGGCAAGCGTAGCAGCAGCTACGGCCTTGAACCCTAGCCGAGCCATGTCCTCGCGCTTCTCCGGCACCAACAAACCTATACCACCCACGACAATTGCGATAGAAGTAAAACAAGCGAATCCGCACAAGGCAAAAGTTACTATGGCCTCGGTTCGCTCTCTTAGCTCACCTTGGTAGGACGTCACAAAGTCCATGTAAGCAATGAACTCGTTCAACACAAGTTTTTGTCCTAGCAAACTTCCCACCTGCCTAGTCTCGTCCCAGGGAACACCAATCAAAAATGCCAAGGGTTGGAGGATAAAACCAAGTATCTGTTGAAGACTCAGTCCTGAGAAATTAAACAGTCCTCCTAGCCAACCGATGATCAAATTGACTAAGGCGATTAAACCTATGAATGCTAACAACAAAGCGCCGATAGAGAGGGCCAGTTGCAATCCTTGCAGCGCCCCTTTTGCAGCGGCATCGATGACATTTACCGACCGCTCGTTTTGTAAATTCTCGTCTATGTCAAACGAATCAGAGTTTTTACTCTCATTCTCGGGCACAATCAATTTTGCCATCATCAGCCCAGCGGGCGCCGCCATAAAACTTGCCGCGATCAAATATTTCATTTCAACTCCTGCCGCCGCATAGCCCCCCAAAACCGAACCAGAAACTGTCGCCATCCCACAGACCATAACCGCAAAGATCTCGGAGCTGGTCATCCTAGAAAGAAACGGTTTAATCGCAATGGGTGCCTCCGATTGCCCAATGAAGATATTAGTAGCAGCAACCATTGACTCTGCTTTTGTTGTGCGCAAAATCTTTTGTATGAGGCCGCCTATGATCTTCACAATACGCTCCATAATGCCTAGGTGGTAAAGCACTGAGATCAATGAGGCAAAGAAGACGATAATCGGCAATACTTGAATAGCAAAGACAAATTCCGGTCCATCAAGCGCATAATCGCCAAATAAAAATCTAATGCCGGACTCAGCGGAGGATAAAACTGCGAGGACGCCATTAGCCAATGTTTCGAGAAATGCCTTGCCAGACGATACATAAAGGACAAACGCGCCAAACAGAAACTGGAGAGAAAATGCACTCAAGACAGTGCGCCAATTTATTGCACGTCGGTTCGAGGACAACGCATACCCAATGAGACACAATACAACCATGCCTAGTAGACTTTGGATTGAGAGAATAATTTCATCCTAAACGATTTGTAATTAATAAAATTATACCACCTAATATTCCGCGCAATCGCATAATTCGCGCTATAATAGTTTCATGAGAAAAGCCATTCTTCTTGTAGCTGACAGTTTAGGGATCGGATACACGCCGGACGCATTGTCTTTCGGAGACCAGGGAGCAAATACCTTCGGGCACGTCATGCAAGACTATAAAAGAAAGAACGGCTCTTACCCTGAAATACCAAACCTATGCGGATTGGGACTCATATCTGCCGCCAACAAAGTTTCGGAAGAAAAGCTGGCTATCGAAACAAGAAAAATTGAGGGAGCCTACGGAGCAGCTAAAGAACTGAGCAAGGGGAAAGACACACCGAGCGGTCATTGGGAAATGGCGGGACTCCCCGTGCTGAAAGATTGGGGGTATTTCCCTAAGACAGACAACTGCTTCCCCGCCAACTTTGTAAGAGAATTAACTGAAGAAGCAGGAGTTCCAGGCATAATAGGAAATTGTCACGCTTCGGGCACCGATATTATTAAGGTTCTCGGTGAGGAACATATGAGGTCTGGCAAACCTATTTGCTACACCTCGGGAGATAGCGTTTTCCAAGTAGCCTGTCACGAAGAAATTTTTGGTCTGGAAAAGCTTTTTTCTTTTTGTGAAATTGCTAGAGACCTTTTATATAAGGAAAACATCGGCAGAGTTATCGCCAGACCCTTTTTAGGGTCGAAATCCGAAAATTTTCTCAGGACTGGTAACCGCAAAGATTATTCAATCGAGCCCGAGACGGATACGCTTCTGGATGTCCTCGTGGCAAATAATAAACGAGTGGCGGCGGTTGGAAAAATATCAGACATTTTTGCCCATAAAGGGATAAGCACCAGCACCAAAGCCATTGGATTAAAGAGCTTGATCGACGAAACACTTAAAGTGATGGAAGAGTCCCCAGAAGAGACATTAGTTTTTACCAATCTTGTCGACTTCGACCAAGAGTACGGGCACCGGCGAGATCCGGATGGTTACTGCAGAGCTTTATGCTATTTAGACTCGCGCATAGACGACATAAAAGAAGCGATGAGCCACGATGACCTTTTAATCATTTCGGCTGACCACGGCTGCGATCCTACTTGGGAGGGTACTGACCACACTCGTGAGTTTGTTCCGGTTATTGCCTACAAGAAAGGAATTGGCGAAGTTGATTTAGGCGTGCGAGATACCTTTGCAGACGTAGGACAAACATTGGCTTCTTTTTTTAAAGTTCCCCCACTGCAAGTCGGACGTTGCTTTCTGGATTCGTTAGCGTAGTCTGTTTAGATCAAATCTGATTAGGTAAATGTGAAGAGAGGCGAAGATGGAATCGGAAGAGAAAAAAAGACTTGTTAAGGTAGGACAAAAGCACGCAGCTTTTGTTCTGGGCTCGCTGAGTCTTTGGGGCGCATCAGATTATTGGGCTGCTGAGAGTGGGCTGGTCTTGGCGCTTGGTCTCGCGCTCATCAACTCGATAGTTGCAGGCACCATCATTGCGTCAATTCTCCATGAATGGGGACACTTTTTAGGGGCCAGACTTTCCGGCTCGAACGCACCCCTTTTGGAAAAAACCTTTTCTTTCTTTTTCTTCAATTTTAAAGACGAGGGCAACAGCAAGGGCCAATTTCTTAAGATGAGCCTCGGCGGACCAATAGCAAATTGGGCCTTGGTGGTTGGCTTCTTTTTTTTGTTACCTCTGGAGACTTGGTCTCAAATGCTTCTGCTAGCAACGCTGCTCTCGATTGCGGTGAGCGTAAGCATATTTGAAGTTCCGGTCATGTTAAGGATCAGGGAGGGAGAACCTTCAGCGATTATTCAAAGGCGTCTTGAGGAAGCAGGGTCGACACCCAGAAACATTGGAATCATAGCCGGTGCTTTAGGCGCTATTTTCTGGATACTCACTGCCTAGCCTAACACCAATCTAAGACCTGACAGTAACCCTCGAAGAAATTATTCCTGACTGGTTTCCTTTGTCAATAGACAACTGGATTACATAAATGGCTTCTCGTAGCTGAAGTCGCTCGAGGAAAAGCATCAACTCACGGTAGGAGACAGAATCGAACCAAATACTGACACTATCGTTTCCCTCAGGCTGCAATCTAGATGGTTGTATCCCAGCAGTTTTTGCTGTTCGCGTTACCTTAGTCAAAAGCGTTTGGCCGGACATCCGGTTGGACCCTTCAACTTTGACGCTCCTCGCTTCTTCCTCGGTTGACTGCAGGTAAAGGAGAAGATCTAACGATCTCTGGTAGGAATCTCTTTGTTTTTCCCTGTATTCGTAAATCGGCAACCAAATCACTAAAAAAAACATCAAGAAAGCGAGAAATACGGATAGAGCCAAAATGGCTAGTTTTTCCTTCCTCTCCAACTCTTGGATTCGTTGACGTATTTGCAAGATTAAGGCGCTCATTTTCCGCGCTTTCCAAGGCCGATCCTAATGCTGCCACGCACTAAATCCCCCTCTTGAGAGATCGCGCCGATCTCCGCAGAGAGACCTTCTGCCTTTAATTTCTCTGAATATTGAACCAACGATTCGCTACTCGACGCAAAAACTTGAAACACCAAATCACCGCGACTCTCATTATAATTTATGTTTTGGAGAATTAATTCCGAAGGTCCGATGCCCACTGCGGCTCTCGCAAACAAACCGAGAAAATCATTGCCGGCGTCGGCATCCCTTCTGCCTAACTTTGAATTCCAGCGTCTCCTTATATCACGAGCATTTTTTTCGCCAGGAAAAATTTCTTCATATAGCGCTTTCGCCGAGTGTCTGTTCTCAGCTGTTTTTTTCGCCAGATACCAACCCTGACCAAAGACCAGGCACAAATGCAAGCACGCTCCAACCGCTAATACAATTAAAACCTGGCGCCATTCCTTCCCGATTTCGGGAATCGGCTCCTCCACCCTGTATTTCCCTTGGAGCATGTTTGTTTCAGAGCCATCGAAGTACCTACAGAGTTGAGAAAACCCCATAAATTCGACCTTTAGCTCAGAAACATTAACTTCGTTTGCGCGCGCCTCAGCAATAGGGATTGCCAAACTTTCCAAGACCGAGGCGCTACCGATGAGCTCCAACCCACTCGATGGCTCAACCACTGAGATCGCAGCGGCAACATTATCTTTTTGAAGGGTTATGCCGCAACCGTCCGGACGCATAAAGTGAGCCCTATCATCCTCGATGACTGCGACCGCAGAATCCTTAGATTTTACCAACGATGTTTCGGAGATCATTTTGTTCGGTCGGAGATCTAGCTCTTGGAGGAGCACCATAATACCCTCTAACACTTCCTCATCTATGACCGAAACTTTCACCTCTCCCTTTTGATTTCGTTCTCCGATAGCGAAAACACTATCATCAATTTCAGCGGCGAGCTGTTCCTCCACCACAAAGGGAACTGCTTGTGCGATTTTTCTTTTTTGCTTGCTTGGTACGGATGCATTGGTCATTAAAACCTTTTCTCCGGACACAACAAACACGATAAAGCCATCATAGGTGCCAGGGAAACGAGAATTAAATAGGTCTACGCCAGACAAGCCTTCTTCCAGACGCTGACCATCTTGCCCTAGGACTACCCACTCGATTTTTTCCCCGTTGAATCTGAAAAAAAGCGTCTCACGCACCTCTGTCTGCTCCCCCGGAAGAGGGTAGAAGGAAAGAATCAAACATTTTCGAAAAGTCCCGCTTCAAGATTAGACTGCTGCCATCCGACGAATTTCGATAAAGAATACTACGTAGGTAGCTAAATTGCTCTCGATACCGTGCGATGATTCTAATCTCATAAAAACTAGACTTAACACTTAGCAACTCTCGAGGTATGCTCAACCCAGCCAGCTGCGGAGTTTGAAGAAACTCCTCTAAGGTGTCGAAGCCTTCCTCTGAATCCCGAAATATTACTATTGATTCAGCCGCTTCTAATGTCAGCTCATTATTTAACATTTGAATAATCGGAGCTCCCATTGTATTGATATTCAAAAAACTAGACGGGCTTGGAAGAGAAACTAAATAAGGCTTCAGCGTACGAAAGGTTTTTGAGTCCAGAAAAAGGGCCGCCTCTGAAACATCGGAGAGAAGAGAGTTGCCTGCTCTGTAAGGCGGCTCAAGAGACAAATATTCGAAATCTTCCATCCCATTGGGTCGTATGTTGGAATCTTCATCGATCCAATCCTCTAAAAGGTCTACCGCCCCGGGGTCAAGAAAAAGCACTTCCATTAAATTGAAAAAAAACGCGCGCGAGGCGGATTTTCGTGGGTTTTCCTTTGATAGAGAATTAATGTTGAGGCGCGCCTGAAGATCAATTATCTGGAGATTGACTCCTCCGAGCTCGAAATCGTAAGACAAATCCTGGCTCGCCCATTCCTCTCCAAGATAATCTTTTTCGGGCGCATTTAAATAATCCTGATGCAAGATCTGCCGGGCTAGCTCTTCTCCTCCTATCGCGTATTGCTTGGCTTGACCTCGATCTAAATGCGTACCAGCCGCTCTGATTACTAGCTGCTGCTCTTGAACAATAGCGGACGCAAGGACAGTGGCAAGTGCTACTAGCAGCAGCATAGAGACGAGGGCGACGCCACTTTGCCCTCCGCCATGAGATAACAAATCCCCTTTAATATCAGGTGTCAGCATTTTTTTCAGTGCCCTTCTCGGACCCTTCAGCATAGGAACGGGGTGCGTTCTTCACCAGACGCACCGTCCTCAAAACAGTAGGGGACGACTCTAAAAAAATGGAGATTTGAATCGCCATCGGGAGATAAGACTGGGAATCACCCTGCGTCAAAATGCCCTGTTCCTGGGTAGATTCGTCAAGAACCGGAACAATAAGACACTCCTCAACATCGCTCAGAATAACTTCCTCAACTGACTTGGACTCCTCCGCCCTATCTAGAACCTCCCAAAAATGGCGAGTTAGTGTCCTATCATCATAGTCGAAACTGTACGCTACCCGTTGAAGTGTGCTTCTCTTTTTACCAGTAGGATTTGGCCAGCCGGCTCTCGTAAACTCGACCAGGTAATTATCTTCCTCAAAAATTAAAGGCGCCAACCACTCACCGTAATTGTTTCTTATACGCCTTGGAACTAACTGAGAGAAGTCGCTCGTCATGATATCCACGGCCCGCGCAATAGCCAAAACGTTCTCGGTGCTTTGCTTGATCCGCTTCTTGCCTTCGATTGCGCTCTGCAGTAATTGATATGAGGCGAGACCAATAACTGAAAAAATAGATATCGCTACGAGCAACTCAATTAATGTAAATCCTCTCTGCGAAAGCATTATTAATATCTTCCTATAAAACCAATGAGCTCCGAGGAGTCCTCTTCTGAGAGATCTTTATAAACTTTCAGGACTATCCGACGAACACTTTCATTTTCGGTCTCTTGGACTTCAATCTCTAGCTCCCATCTTTGATCTCCGAACTGAGAATTATCTCTTGAAAATCCAGCAGACGGAAAATTTTCGGATGTCTTCGGAAGCATCTGCATTCGAGTCATATAATTTTCGGCCACCCAGCGCGCCTCAAGACGATCTTTAAGAACCGTTGACTGACGAATTGCCATCGACAAATTTTTTATCACTGCGACGGAGACGATAGAGAAAATAAACAAGGCGATCATCACCTCTATCAAGGTGAATCCCTTGATTTTAATTCTCTTCATCTTCAACAATATTTCCGTATCCGTCCACAAAGACACTAAGTTCCTGAGCGCCTGATGCAGAGGCTAAGCGAAATTGAAAAGGAGTAACCTCACCACTTGAGAGTATTAGCACAGGCGGGAAATCGTTCAAATTTGTCCCATACCCTCTCTCCTCATTCTTCAGCTCAATTTTTGCAATTAAGGAACCGGGCAATGCTCTTCGATGCCAGGGCCTTTTAGCCTCAACCCATGAAGCTTTTTCGTCATCATAAACCATGAACTCGTAGGTGTTCTCGAAGGGCCCAAGGCCGAACTCTTTTCCACCAAGTCGGGCTTCGTTTCTCGCCATAGAGAAAAGCCTCTCAAACCGCCGCAGCTCAGTCATTGCGTCCGCACCACCAGAAATAGGGAGCCTTGCAATTGTGAGCCCGAAAACAATCGAAATTATCAGCAGGAGAACCAACACTTCGACAAGTGTGAAGCCCCTGGGTGATGCCTTAGAGTTCAGAGAGTCTAACATCTGCATCCACGCCCTCTCCCCCTTCTTGCCTGTCCGCGCCAAAAGAATAAACCTCAAAGTCTCTTCCCTCGTTGAAGTAAAGATAAGCTTCACCCCAAGGGTCTTCGGGCATACTCTTAAGGTAACCGCTTGGGTTCCAATTATTGGGCTCTGGAAATCCTGAGGGCGAGTCAACCAAAGCAGATATACCTTGCTCGGTGCTGGGATAGAACCCGTTGTCTAGGCGATAGTACTCTAGCGCATTACCAATTTGTTGAACTCCGAGCTTCGCTGCCGCCACCCGCGCCTCGTCGGGCCGACCAATAACATTGGGGACGATCAGTGCCGACAAAACTCCGAGTATCACGACTACAACCATTATTTCTATTAGAGTAAACCCAGAACTTTTCTTTTTCATAACATCTCCTTTGGAATTCGGTGCTACTAGATCTCTCAACTATCAAGTTCAATTCATAAGACGAGCTGATTAAGATTTATGATAGGCAAAAGAATCGCCATAACTATTGTAAAAACAGCGCCCCCCATGAAGACGAGCATAAGGGGACCAAACAGACTTACCAGCACATTAAGAATCATTGACGCGTCAGCTTCCTGGTGCTCCGCAACCCGGCTCAACATCTGATCGAGTTCCCCGCTTGCTTCCCCAGAAGCTATCATATGAAGCATCATGGGGGGGAAATAGGTAGATTGATCAAGTGCTGAGTATAGTGTGCTGCCTTCTCTTACGCGGTTTGTCGCATCTATTACAAGAGTCCTTAACCATGTGTTGGAGAGAACCTCACTAGAAATTTGCATTGCGTCTACTAAGGGTACTCCGCTAGACGTTAATATACTCAGCGTGCTCGCGAACTGGGAAATATTGTTGCCCAGAGAAAGTTTTCCGACAACCGGCACGCCAAGTAGCTTTTTATCAAAAGACATCTCGATCTTGGGAGACCTGAAAAGCCTAATAAGACCCAGACCCACCAGCAATAACAAAAGCAAAAATAAGCCACCCCATTCGACAACAAAATCGCTCGTATTAATTACAGCGATAGTCAGCCAAGGAAGCTCTTGCTCTGAATCAGCAAAAACCTCAACTATATCGGGGACTACATAACCTAGAAGCCCTCCTAGAATGGCTAATGTCAAAACTAAAAGAATTATTGGGTATACCAACGCCTGTTTGACTTTCGAAATAGACGCTTGTTGGGTTTCGGTAAAGTCTGCGAGACGCGCCAGAACTAAATCAAGATGGCCGGCAGATTCTCCGGCTGCGACCGTCGACCTATGCAGAGCCGGGAAGGCTCTAGGGTAATCTGCCATGCCCTGGGCAAGCGAGTACCCCTCTAAAACCTTCGACCTTACATTTAGCACTAAGCTCTGAATTGCGTTTCTATTTCCCTGCTTTGAAACGGCCAAAAGAGCTTCTTCCACTGGCAAACCAGCCGCGATTAGAGTGGCTAATTGGCGCACAAGGAGAGCTCTTTCATTGAAGGAGAGCGACGTCCTCAAGACACCAGAGAACAAGGACGCAATGCCATTGCCTACTTTTTTTTCGGAAACCTTTACGGAGAGCGGGGTGAGGCCCTTGTCTCGCAGGTTCTGCCGAACCTGCCTGTGGCTATCCGCCTCAACTATTCCCTTTTTATCTCGTCCGTTTATGTCTAGAGCTAAATATTCAAATGCTGCCAATTAATGACCTCTAAATTAATTAGTCCTCCATCGTAACACGGAGCACCTCATCTATCGTCGTCTCGCCATTTATGACCCTTGATCTTCCGTCGTCTCTTATGCTCACAGTAGTCTTTCTAACGTATTTCTCCATCTCAAGCTCAGACGCGCCACTGTGAATCATTTTCCGCAGTTCTTCGTCAACTTTAACTATTTCGTAAATGCCCATCCTGCCTCGATAACCCTCATTCCCGCATGCGTCACAACCTAGCGCTCTAAAAATTTTAGGGGCAGGTCCCCTACTCCTTATTTCTAGAAATTTACGTTCATAAATATCTGCTTTATATGGCTCTCGGCAATGCGGGCAAAGAACGCGGACCAAACGTTGAGAAACTAACCCGTTCAAAGAGTTACTCAATAAATAGGGCTGAACACCCATATTGGCTAATCTTGTAATGGCGCCAATAGCCGTATTAGTGTGAAGCGTTGACAACACAAGGTGTCCGGTAAGGCTAGCTTGAACCGAGATATCAGCTGTTTCGTAATCTCTTATCTCGCCCACCATTACAACGTCAGGGTCCTGCCTCAAGATTGCTCTGAGCCCTTTTGCAAAAGTCATTTCGGCCTTCGCGTTGACCTGCGTTTGACCAATGCCTTCAATATCGTACTCAATAGGGTCTTCTACGGTAAGAATATTCCTAGAGCTATCGTTCAGATTATCAAGACACGCATAAAGCGTTGTAGACTTTCCCGAGCCAGTTGGCCCAGTAACCAATATAATCCCGTGCGGGTCATCTAGAAGTTGTCTCATGGAATCTACTGCGTCTACGTTCATTCCAAGCTTTGAAAGATCACGTCGACCCGCTTGCTTGTCAAGGAGTCTCATAACAACTCTCTCTCCGTTATTTGCAGGTATCGTAGAAACTCTAACATCAACCTCCTTTCCGCCGACTCTCACGGTTATCCTGCCATCTTGCGGCACCCTCTTCTCCGCAATATCAAGCCTCGCCATCACCTTGATTCTAGACACCAAAAGGGGAGCCAACGCCCTTCTCGGTGAAACGATCTCTTTTAGCACACCATCTACTCGAAAACGCACCACGAGCCTCGCCTCGTAAGTTTCAATATGAATGTCAGATGCGGCAAGCTTGATAGCCTCTCCGAGCAATGAATTTATCAATTTGATTATTGGCGCGTCATCTTCTTGTTCAAGAAGATCTGCGTTGTCAGGAATCGCGTCAGCGATTGATGAGAGATCAAATGCATCTCCTAGATCTTCAATCATTTGTATGGCTGCATCTGAGTCATTCTGATAGCTCTCCGACAAAAGCTGATCAAATGTAGCCTTATTTACCCTCCTCGGAACGACTGCCGAACTGCAAAATCGTTGAACCTCTGCCAAAACTACCAGATCAAGTGATTCCCGAAAAATTAAGTTAGGGCTCTGCGAAGAAGGATCTTCTTGATAAACTAAAACACCATTTCGCTTAGCAAAACTAAAGGGCAATGGCTTCAACTTATCCGTTTTACTCATTATTGCTTATCCTAATAACGCCTAAGTTTCTTGTCTTGGTCACCCAGAAAGATAACTACTAAACCGTAAACTCTATCAAACATACAGAGGCTTGAGGCACAAGATTTCAGTATCGAATCATCCGGGATTATTATAACTTTTAATTATACACTGAGTTATACTTATTCATCCAAATGATAAGTTTTTGAAGAGTTTACAATGAACCTTAGCGATGTTGACCTTAACTTATTCGTAGTTTTTGATGCTATATACAGAGAGCAAAATCTTACCAGGGCCGGAGAAATCATTGGAATAACTCAACCCGCAGTTTCCAATTCTCTCGCGCGACTGCGAAAGCTTTTTAACGATCCCCTATTCGTTAGAACCTCTGAGGGGATGGTGCCCACACCAGTTGCTCAGAACATTATTGGTGCTATTCGTCAATCACTTGAACTAATGAGATCCAGTGTACAAGAGAGCGAAAGCTTTAAACCCAGACTCTCAGACAAACGTTTTCGGATAAGCATGACTGATTTGACGCAGGCTATGTTGCTGCCCGAACTGTTCGAAGGTATGAAAAAAAAGGCACCTAAAGTCTCGATAGAGTGCTACCAAGTTCACCGCAGAGATATGAATATTGAATTAGCGTCCGGGAATCTAGATCTAGCTATTGATATCCCTCTAACACCAGACCCACAGATCAAACAACGCCAACTGATGAAACACCCATACGTTTGCCTTATGAGCAAGAATAATTCAGTTTCGAATGGTAACCTTACGACACACGAATACCTGCAACTGCAGCATATTCATATTTCCACTCGTCGCGGGGGGGCTTGGCTTGGTTGATCTTGCGCTCGGTAAAATGGGAGAAAAGAGAAACATTGTGCTAAGGACGCAGCATTATCTCGCAGCGCCAAATCTGCTTAAGAACACTAACTTCGCCTTGACGGTTCCCCAAGCTTTCGCTGACTTAGTAGCCAAGTCATCAGAAACTATCTATCTAAAATTACCTTTTGAGGTTCCGTCATTAGAGACTTTTCTTTATTGGCATGAGAGCACAGACAGTGACCAATCGAATAAATGGATGCGAGACCTGATCGGTGAAAGCTATAAGATCAAGAGAAGTAGCGGAGATTACTTGGAGGAAAAACTCGAATGAAGTTCGTCGGAGAGCACATCTTATCGGTTTCACAATTTGCTCGGTCGGATATTGATCGTTTGTTTGCCGTTGCGGAAAAAATGATTCCTTATGCGAACAGAAAAAAAGTTACCCGAGTACTGGAGGGAGCAATACTTGGAAATATGTTCTTTGAGGCGAGCACGCGAACAAGGGTGAGCTTCGGTTGTGCTTGGAATTTGTTAGGCGGAGAAGTCAGGGAGACAACAGAAATTAAGGCCTCATCCTTATCAAAGGGTGAATCCTTTTATGACACCGCAAGAGTATTGTCGGGATACAGCGATATCATTGTTATGCGACATGGACAAGAAGGTTCTGTGGGAGAGTTTGCGGGCGCAAGCAGGGTGCCAGTAATCAACGCTGGTGACGGAGCCAATGAACACCCTAGCCAGGCTCTGCTGGATCTATACACCATTCGGCAGGAGATGCTAGGCCGAAGAAAAAAAGTTGATGGGCTCAGAATAGCCTTGATTGGAGACCTTCGCTTTGGAAGAGCTGTTCACAGTTTGTGCGAGCTTCTGAGCCTTTACGAGAACATTCAGTTTACGTTGATTAGTCCTAAAGATCTTAGTTTGCCAGAAAAATACCTGACACTGATAAAAGAACGAGGACATCAGATCGAGGAGTCTGAAGATCTTCATGCCGGCATAGCTAAATCTGACATCATATATATGACAAGGACACAAGAAGAAAGATTCGCCTCACAAGATGAAGCAAACAAATATCGTGGACTATTAAGGCTAAACCAAAGTATTTACACTGAATTCTGTGAACCAAACACCGTCATCATGCACCCCCTTCCGAGAGACAGTCGGGGCGAAGCTCAAGAACTAGACGAAGATCTTAATGAAAACCCAAATCTTGCAATATTCAGACAAACCGATAACGGCGTAGTGGTGAGAATGGCTCTCTTTGCTCTTATTCTCGATGTTGCTGAACAAATTGAAGTCTCCTCAAGAGACGTTAATTGGTATACAGAGAGAAGATTTAACTGAGGCAACCCTTTTAGGAAATCACTCCTTATATCGATATCGATATATCACTAGAAAAAAAAGTACTGACGAAGACGTTACAAAACCTTTTTCCCAAAGTTCAGATCCAATAAAATATCAGTCTGAAGACAAAAAGGAATCAAGGAAATGATCTACGACAGCATCCTAGACACAATCGGGAACACTCCGGTTGTGAAACTAAATCACATAGCCCCCCAAAAACAGACTGTTTTTGTGAAAGTCGAATCGTTCAACCCTATGGCCTCCGTGAAAGACAGATTGGCTATCGCCATCATTGATGCAGCAAAAAAATCGGGAGAATTAAAACCGGGACAGACTGTGATAGAAGCAACATCTGGAAACACCGGCATCGCTCTTGCCATGGTCTGCGCGGCCAAAGGCCATCCGTTTGTAGCAACTATGGTGGAGACTTTCTCCATCGAGAGACGAAAAATCATGAAGGCGCTGGGCGCCAAAGTAATTCTCACACCTGCTTCAGAGCGGGGATCAGGAATGGTAAAACGAGCCGAAGAGTTAGCGAACAAACATGGATGGTTTCTATCCAAGCAATTTGAAAACGAGGCCAACCCGAGATATCACCGGAATACAACTGGCCCAGAAATTTTGAGGGACTTTGCTGGCAGAGATCTAAATTTCTTTGTTAGCGGCTGGGGCACCGGCGGGACTATGACCGGGGCGGGAGAAATAATAAAACTGGCCAGACCTGAAACACAAATAGTAGTGGCAGAACCGGAAAATGCGGCGCTTCTATCTGGAAAAGACTGGTCACCTCACAAAATTCAAGGCTGGACTCCCGATTTCATACCAAAGGTCCTTAACAAAGACATTGCAGACAAGTTTGTGCCTGTATCGGACAATGAGTCAATCGAGGTTGCAAAAAAGCTCGCTAGAGAGGAAGGAATTTTCACTGGTATCTCGGGAGGAGCGTCACTAGCCGCTTGCTTCAAAGCGGCTAGTGACGCTCCTGAAAACAGCACGTTTTGCGTCATGCTACCAGACACAGGGGAACGGTATTTGTCATCGCCCTTGTTCGAGGACATAACCGATGAATCTGATGAACAATGGCTTTCTAACGCCTTAGGCGCCTAAGGAATATCAAATTTAATGAGTTGATCCTTTAAAGCATTTCATCCATGGCAGGCACTGCTTTAAAAAGGTCATCAACTAAACCGAAATCGGCAACCTGAAAGATTGGCGCGTCTTCATCCTTGTTAATCGCTACTATAACTTTACTATCCTTCATCCCCGCGAGATGCTGGATAGCACCGCTTATACCAACAGCAATATAAAGATCAGGAGCCACTATTTTTCCTGTTTGACCCACTTGCATGTCATTAGGCACGAAACCAGCGTCAACCGCCGCCCGAGATGCTCCTACTGCTGCGCCCAACTTGTCTGCCACGCCCTCAAGCAATGCGAAGTTCTCTCCGTTTTGCATACCACGACCCCCAGATATAATGACTGAAGCAGCTGTTAGCTCGGGTCGATCTTGCTTAACTATCTCCTCATTGTTCCAAACGGTCAGTCCAGTATCATGCTTCGCCGTAAGGACCTCTATCTCTGCCTCTCCCCCTTGATCGGATACCGCATCAAAAGCCGTGCCTCGCACAGTCAAAACTTTTGTAGCGTCGGAAGATTGGACTGTAGCAATCGCATTGCCTGCATAGATAGGCCGTTCGAAAGTGTCTTCACTAATGACTCCTGAAATATCCGAGATTTGTTGCACGTCCAATAAGGCGGCAACCCGCGGCATAAAGTTTTTGCCCGAAGTCGTGGTGGGAGTCAGTATGTGCGAGTAATTCCCCCCGAGTTCAACGACTAAACCGGCGATATTTTCTGCCGTCGAATGATTATATGCTTCATCGTCGGCACTCAAGACCTTACTCACTCCTTCGATTTGTGTCGCCGCTTTGACAGCGTCGCCGCACTCCTTTCCGGCAACTAGTAGTTCTATATCACCGCCAATGGCTTGGGCCGCTGCGACTGCAACTAGAGTCGGCGCTTTGATTGAAGTGTTATCGTGTTCAGCTACGACTAAAATACTCATTATATAACCTTTGCCTCATTCTTTAATTTATCTACAAGTTCTTCGACGGTCTCAACCACTATGCCCGCCTCACGCTCAGAGGGCGGCACGACCTTCAACGTCTTCACCCTAGGCGTAACGTCTACCTCTAGTTCATCCGGTGAGTATGTATCTATGGGCTTCTTTTTCGCTTTCATAATATTAGGCAGAGACGCGTATCTGGGCTCGTTCAATCTAAGATCGGTGGTTACCACAGCTGGTAGTTTGACTGTGATGGTCTCAAGGCCGCCGTCCACTTCTCGTGTTACAACCGCAGACCCCTCCTTAACCTCTATTTCTGAGGCAAAGGTGGCTTGGGAGAAACCGCACAAGGCAGCTAACATCTGACCAGTTTGACTGTTATCACCATCGATCGCCTGCTTTCCGAGTATAATAAGCTGGGGCTGCTCTTTTTCTACAACCGCCTTTAAAACCTTTGCGATCGCTAGAGGCTGCGCCTCCTGATCAGTCTCTACTAAAACCCCCCGGTCAGCACCCAACGCGAGTGCGGTTCTAATCTGTTCTTGGCAATTTGAGGCGCCTACCGAAACAACAACGACTTCCTCAGCGATCCCTGCTTCTTTGAGTCGCACTGCCTCTTCTATTGCTATCTCATCGAAGGGATTTACTGACATTTTTACGTTGTTAAGGTCTACGCCAGTATTGTCCGAGAGAACTCTAATATTTACGTTGTAGTCAACAACCCTTTTGGCTGCCACAAGAATTTTCATGTCACTCCCTAGTTTCTTTTCTTTAAATCGCCATCGACGCAACAAACCCCGATCACGCTCCAGGTTTTGAGTCGCACATTCTGAACCTTATCTTCCTAGGAATCAATAGGACAGTTTTACCAACCTTATTGAAAGCATATATATTTCAAATAGTTACGTATTAGCGCAGATTTTAAACCTTCTAATTTGATTTCCATTACGAGCCACAATTTCATAAAATGCTGGTTCTAGACAAGCAGGGTTAGGAGCATAAGGTGGAAAGAGAGTCCATGGACTTCGACTTGGTTGTAGTGGGCGGCGGACCGGCTGGCCTTTCTGCAGCAATTAGATTTTCTCAGATGGCTGCCGAGGCGGGAGAGGAATTTTCCGTTTGCCTTGTCGAAAAAGGATCTGAGATAGGCGCCCACATACTCTCTGGAGCAGTTTTCGAAACAACCGCGCTAGACGAGCTCTTCCCTGATTGGAGCAATAAAGGAGCACCGGTCACAAACCCCGTTTCCTCTGACGAAGTGTTTTACTTAATTGACAAGAAACAGGGATTGAAAGTCCCAAGCTTTTTCCTTCCGCCGCGACTTCATAATCCAAGCTCCAGTCATGCCTTGAGCCTCGCTAACCTATGCAGATGGATGGCGGAGCGAGCCGAGGAATTGGGGGTCATGATTTTTCCAGGGTTTGCAGCCAGCGAAATCTTATACAGCGACGAGGGCTCTATCGCAGGAGTCGCTACGGGCGACATGGGCGTTGGTCAAGATGGCGAGAAAAAACAAACGTTCCAGCCAGGCTACGAACTTCGGGCTAAATACACCATTTTTGCAGAAGGGTGCAGGGGACACTTAGGAAAGCTGCTCATTGAGAAATTTAATCTGGATAAAGACTCAGACGTCCAACACTACGGAATAGGATTTAAAGAAATCTGGGAGATCGATCCAGAGAAGCACTCTCCGGGCAAGGTTGTACACACCGTGGGCTGGCCGCTTGGCCACTTTCCAGGCGAAGCACTTGGTGGATCTTATCTTTATCACCTTGAGAACAATCAAGTTGCGCTCGGGCTGATAGTGGATTTAGGGTACTCCAACCCGCATCTGAGCCCCTTCGACGAGTTTCAACAATGGAAACATCATAAGCTCATTTCTGAACTTTTAGAGGGCGGAAAAAGAATAGCTTACGGGGCCCGCGCAGTCATAAAGGGAGGTTTCCAATCTTTGCCAAAACTAGTCATGCCCGGCGGATTGTTGGCAGGCGACGACGCAGGATTTCTCGATACTCTCAAACAAAAAGGGTCTCACACCGCGATGAAATCAGGCATGTTGGCCGCAGAGGCCGTCTTTAATGCGGTTAAAAAGGGTTCTAATGGGGGCGAAGAACTTCACGGATATACGCAATCGTACAAAGCATCATGGCTATACGATGATCTAAGAGCGGTCCGAAATATAACGCCGGCCATGCACAAGTTGGGTAATTTCTTTGGCGCCGCTTATGCTTTTATCGACCAAAAAATATTCAGAGGCAAGCTACCGTTCACTCTGAGCGACAACAACGCTGATCATTCAAAGCTCAAAACAGTAAGCAAAGCCAGGGTGCTCAAGTACCCTAAACCAGATGGTGTCATTTCTTTCGATAAACTTTCTTCTGTGTATCTTACCGCAACCAACCACGAGGAAGACCAGCCCTGTCACCTGCAGCTCAAGGACCCATCGATTCCGATAGAAAAAAATCTTCCGCTTTTTGACGAGCCAGCTCAACGATACTGCCCCGCCGGGGTTTACGAGATTGTTAGAGAAGAGACCGGAGAGGCTCGCTTTCAAATAAATGCGCAAAATTGCATTCACTGTAAGACCTGCGATATTAAAGATCCCTCCCAAAATATAGACTGGGTTGTTCCGGAAGGAACCGGAGGGCCAAACTATGGAAATATGTAATTAAAAAAAGCTAAACGCTCAAGCAGGTCTGCAGCCTTCCGAGCATCTCTATTTGTCCCAAGCAAAAATAACTGGTCCTCCCCTCCTCCCTCAAACTGCCTCACAAGCAAGTACTTATCACTATCGAAGAGAAGATGAACGTGCTCGACCATAGAAAGAGGTCTCTCGAAAGATCCGCGGGTGGTGGGCAGTCTCTCGAAAACATTATCCACAAACTCGACCTCAGCCAACGGCCAACGCAGTAGTTGTGGCTCACTTTCAAACACCCGAAGGTGACGAACATTGCCTCCCAAAAAAGACCCAGCCTCACAGTCAATATCGCGCAAATACTCTTCCATGTCCTTCAAACGCAAAAAGTATTCACCTCCAACCCATGTATTTATATGAACCAAAGAGTAAAAATACCAGTAGCCATCTTCCCAGGTTAAGGGAAGCTGCCACTCGATTTTTTTTAAAACTGCTTGATACCACGAGAGAACCTCATCTCTGCAGAATTGAGATTCAAGAACACCAGAAATAATTGCTCGAAGAGTGCCTTTTGAGGGAGGTTTAACCAGCAGCATCAGGTTCTTTGAGAGAGAACAACTTTTTACAACTCCAAAATTGGATTAACGGATTTTCGTCACCAGTGTTTTTCGGTTCTTCAAAAAATTCGGCTAATTGGTAATACACGTTCCTGTTGAGCCTTCCCTCCATGTGATCCCGAACAAAGACGTAAGGAAATATATCTGACCCGTAACGCTTTAGCGCCAAAGGATGAGTTTCATCAACAAGAAATTTGTCTCCCGTGCTAGTCGTCATCGAGATCTCTCTGCTTGTTCCCTCCCCCGCTGACTCCATGAGGACAATTTCAAAAGGAACGTCCTCTACTCTGATCGCACACTTTTCCACTGGGGTTACCAAATAGTAACTCTCTC
>CACFLG010000025.1 GCA_902567095.1 uncultured OM182 clade bacterium | reverse complement strand
AAGGACTATCATTCTTGTGTCTAATGGGAAAAATGGATACCCGCACCCTATGCCAATGTGGTATGCGGTCGATGAGAAAAACACGGTCTACATGACGACCTTCAAAAAAAGTCAAAAAATTGAAAACCTCAAGAGGGACCCAAGGGTTGCTTTATTAGTTGAGTCTGGTGATTCCTATAATCAACTAAAAAGCGTTCTGATCTATACGCGGGTTGATTTAGTAGAAAACCTAGAGGAAACGCGCGACATCCTAATGAAGATTTCTATTCAACGAGGAGACCTGGCAGACGACTCTAATGAAACGGTTCGACAGGGAATGCTTAAAACCGCAGGAAAGCGCATGGGCATGGTATTCTCTCCAGAGAAGATCGTCTCTTGGGATCACTCAAAGCTTGGCGGCGTCTACTGAGTCCTCGAGGAACAAATAAAGATAAAAGGTTTGTTAGAGAATCTTGGTTTGGTGTCCCTGCCAGTATTTGTCCTTAAGAATTCGTTTATAAAGTTTACCCGTAGGATGCCTTGGGAGCTCTTTCTCGAAATCTACGGATTTTGGGCATTTAATGTGTGAGATGTTATCTCTACAAAAATCTATTAATTCGTTGGCTAATTCTACCCCAGCATCGTCCCAATTGACTGGTTGGACAACAGCTTTCACCTCCTCTCCAAACTCTTCATTAGGGACCCCGAAAACCGCCACGTCCATGACTCTTGGGTGCGTCACTATGAGATTTTCTGTTTCCTGCGGATAGATGTTGACTCCACCAGAAATAATCATAAAACTTTTCCTGTCCGTGAGATACAGATAACCTTCTTCGTCAACGTAGCCTATGTCACCAAGGGTAGACCACCCCTTTGCATGACGGGAATCGTTTGTTTTCTCCTTGTCATTGAAATATTCAAATTCTCCACCGCCCTCAAAATAAACTGTTCCAGACTCTCCAACTGCTACTTCATTGCCTTCCTCATCGACAATATGCAGCTGAGCAGTTAAAGGCAGCCCCACCGACCCTTTGTGGCTCAACCACTGCTCTGAGTTGATTGCAACAAAGCCATTTCCCTCAGTACCCGCGTAATATTCGTTTATAACCGGGCCCCACCAATCTATCATTTGTTCTTTCACTGGTATCGGACAAGGGGCCGCTGCATGTATCGCGCATTCAAGGCTATCTAACTTATATTTCGATCTGATTGGTTCATCTAGCTTAAGCATCCTCACAAACATAGTAGGAACCCACTGACTGTGTGTGACGGAATATTTCTCTATGCTTGCTAAGGCTACTTCAGGATCAAATTGCTTCATGATCACGCAACCTGTTCCCATTGCCACCATTCCCATAGTAAACGTAAGAGGGGCCGAATGGTAAAGTGGAGCCGGAGTCAGGTATATACTCTCCTCACTCACGTTATAGAGTGCTGAAAAAAGGTTTGGAGCATCGTCTTCAACACCGAAATCTTCCTCTGGTAGTGGTCGCAAAATCCCCTTCGGCCTTCCCGTGGTGCCACTAGAGTAAAGCATTTGCATCCCATTAGATTCGTCTTCGATTCTTTCCGCCGGTTGCGCAGAAAAAGCAGTTTCCCAAGACTCAAATCCTGGAATGGTTCCGCCTATCATTAATTTATTTTCACAATTACCCAAATTCAGTTTTTCTACAACGGGTTGTTGATTAATGGTTGTAATGAAGAGTTTGGCTTCACAATCAGAAACTATGTAATCCACTTCCTCCTCTTGTAATCGATATGATATGGCGGTGAAATAAAGCCCGGACCTTTTTGCGCCAAAGCATATTGGCAGAAATGAGAGATCATTTTCCATCAATATAGCAATATGATCGCCCCTTCTAAGACCAAGGCTCCTGAAAAGTTGAGAGGCTCTCATTGAGAATTCATCCCACTCTCTGAAATTTAAGCTCTCACCAGTTTCCGCAATTGTAAGAGCAGGTTTTTCGGGAAATTTCGATACCAATTCACTAGGGTGCATCGCATATTCTCTATCGGTTTTTGAAGGTCAAGTGTACCAATTCTTAAGATGGAGACTAAAGATATTTCTTTATGGGATCCTTAGAAAATAAAAACTCTAGAATGGCGTGCATTCGAATTCGAGCCGGAGCTAAACCAAAAGATCGTCCAAAAATTTTAAATATTAGCAAGACCTGACCCTCTATTTTCACCGTTTTTCCATTCTTCAAAACTAAAAAAATAACAATATATTGTGTTAAACCAAAAGGTAAGGCACAATATCTTGTCGTTGTCCTAGGATTTAGTGCCGGCAATTAGACTCCAAAGAAGAGTGAAAAACTGTACAAAACCTGTTGATAACTTGTGAAGAAAAGAGTCCTTTAACCTGATGTTTAAGGCAAGAGAGCTCGGAGGGAATTTTTTTCCCGAAATTAAGTGCTAAGCAGAGGCGGTGCTTGGGCAAGCATAAAATCAGAAAATAGAGATGCGACATAGAGTTAGAGGAAAGATATGGATTCATTGGCAAAGAAAGAAAGCGATATCCCAGGAAAAACCGAAATACAAGATATAAAACTTCAGGAAACCTCCCTAGACATATGGGAAGGAAAATACTGCCTTAAAAGTAAAGAAGGCATTCAAATCGATAAAGGGATAGAGGACACCTACAAAAGAGTGGCCAGGTCCTTAGCAAACGTTGAGGCAAAAGGAACCCAGGACGTTTGGTACGAAAAGTTTTTATGGGCGCTAAGGCAGGGGGTCATACCAGCGGGTCGAATAATTTCAAATGCTGGGGCCCATGACCACAAACCGGCTACCTCCACCATAAATTGCACTGTGTCTGGAACCATTGAAGATTCGATGGATGACATCTTGTTTAAAAACGTTGAAGCTGGACTTACGCTGAAAGCAGGGTGTGGAATTGGGTACGAGTTCTCTACGCTTAGACCCAAAGGCGCTTATGTCTCGGGAGCCGGGGCTTACACATCAGGCCCGCTTTCCTTCATGGATATATACGATAAAACCTGCTTCACCGTGTCCTCAGCTGGAGGAAGAAGAGGTGCTCAAATGGCCACCTTTGAAGTGGGCCACCCGGATGTAATGGACTTCATAAAAGCGAAAAGAGAAGATGGAAGACTAAGACAATTTAATCTTTCCCTCCTTATCACTAAAGAATTTATGGAAGCCGTAGTTGAGGACCAAGATTGGCCATTGAGCTTTCCAATAACAGAGAAAGAGGCGCTGGCTGAAAGGATATCTCTGTCAGATAAGCAGAAAATACTTTGGAGAGACTTCCCGGTAAAAAGAAAATATCTTACAAACGAAGAAGGCTTGGTAGCATGCAAGATAACCTCGGTTATCAAAGCGAGAAGGCTTTGGGATCTAATCATGTCATCAACCTACGACTTTGCTGAACCCGGATTCATTCTCATAGACAAAGTTAACGAAATGAATAATAACTGGTTCTGTGAGGACGTGAGGGCAACAAACCCTTGCGGAGAGCAACCGCTGCCCCCGTATGGAAGCTGTCTTTTAGGATCGATTAATCTTTGTAAGTTTATAAAGGAGCCCTTCACGGATAATGCGGCCTTCGACTGGGACAATTTTTCAGAAGCTGTAACAGTTTTTACAAGAATGCTGGACAACGTTGTTGAAATAAACGGACTGCCGTTGAAGGAACAACAACGCGAAATCGAAAGAAAGCGACGACATGGAATGGGCTACTTAGGTTTAGGATCTGCAATCACGATGTTAGGAATGGCATACGGGGATAAAGATTCGATAGAGTTCACAGAAGAGGTAACAAAAAATATGGCGGTTGTCGGATGGAAAGCCGCTCTTTCGCTCGCGGAGGAGAAAGGACCCGCTCCTATCATGGAAGAGGATTTCACAATAACTGCAAAAATGCTCCGAATCAGACCAGAGATGGCGACAGACGGTTTCCAAGTAGGAGATGTTGTTAAAGGGAAGGTGCTTCATGCGAAGTACTCTCGTTACATGCAGCAGTTGGCTGAGATTGAACCACATTTAGTGGAAGCGTTAGAGAAAAAGGGTAGCCGCTTTACGCACCACAGCTCCATTGCGCCGACGGGAACCATTAGCTTGTCTTTAGCGAACAACGCCAGCAACGGCATTGAGCCAAGTTTTGCGCATCACTACTCCAGAAATATAATTCGGGAAGGGAAAAAAACCAAAGAAAAAGTAGATGTCTTCTCCTACGAGCTCCTGGCGTATAGAGCGCTTATTAACCCTTCGGCAGGACCAGGAGAAGCCGATAGCCTGCCAAAAAACTTTGTAACGGCTGATGACATAACGCCGATTCAACACGTTGATATTCAAGCCGCAGCGCAAAAATGGATAGACTCATCGATATCAAAAACGGCTAATGTTCCTACCGATTACCGCTTCGAAGACTTTAAAGACATATATCTTCATGCCTTTAAAAAAGGCCTGAAAGGTTGCACAACTTTTCGTTTTAATCCGGAAGCCTTCCAAGGTGTGCTAGTAAAAGATGAAGATCTAGAAAACACAACGTATCTGTTCGAGTTGGAGAATGGAGAAAAAGTCGAAGTCAAAGGAAATGAAGAGATTGAATATGACGGAGAGCTTCATTCGGCGGCTAATCTCTTCGATGCCATGAAAGAGGGATATTACGGAAAATTTTAGTCTCCTGTTTACAAGAAAGCGTTAAGTGTTTGTTACGCGCCAAGCAGAGGAAAAATATAAGGGAATGACAAAGAAAATAGACAGTAAGATTGTTGGTTACTCGATAAAGAAGACAGAGGCAGCCAACCTAGATAGCGCTCCGATAAAGGAGTTGATGAATGAAGAAATAGATAGACCAGAAGAACTGAAGGGCTATACCTACAAAATAAAAACTCCCCTATCAGATCACGCTATGTACATCACTATCAATAACATGCTCTTAAACCCTGGAACCGAGCATGAGCAGGAACACCCGTTCGAAATCTTTATTAACTCGAAAAACATGGAGCAATTTCAGTGGATACTGGCTCTGACAAGGGTAATTTCTGCGGTTTTCCGCAAGGGAGGCGACTCGGTCTTCCTAGCAGAAGAACTAAAACAGGTTTTCGACCCACAAGGTGGGTATTTTAAGAAAGGTGGGAGATTCATGCCCTCCCTTGTTGCTGAAATTGGGGAAGTTCTAGAGACGCACATGAAAAAAATCGGTTTGATAAAACCTGAAGAGTTGACCAAAGAACATAGAGCGCTGATAGAGGAGAAGCGATCACTACTAAACAGCGCCAATTCAGATCAATTGGATCCGCAGGAATCCGGTTACCCAGCGGGAGCAGAGTTGTGCACTAAATGTAACGTCAAGGCTGTAGTGATGATGGACGGGTGTATGACCTGTCTCAACTGCGGCGATAGCAAGTGTGGCTGAATGAGAAAGTACCTGAATCAATTGGAAAAGGTGCTCATAGAGGGCACAAACCAAACAGACAGAACTGGCGTCGGAACAAAATCTATCTTCGGTCTTCAGGAACGATATAGAATGTCTGAAGGTTTCCCAGCTGTGACCACAAAAAAGCTTGCCTGGAAGGTCATGGCTTCAGAATTATTGTGGTTTATATCTGGATCCTCCAACCTTAAAGATCTAAAGGCAATCTATCCAGAAAACCGCATATGGGACGCTAACTACGAAGACTATTCCAAAAGAACACAAAAAAATCTTGACGGAGATATGGGACGAATATATGGATGCCAATGGAGAAATTGGGTCACAGCGGAGGGCAAAATAGTTGATCAATTGCAGGATGCGATCGATTTAGTAAGGCAAAACCCCGACAGCAGAAGAATAATAGTCAGCTCATGGAATCCAGGAGAAATCGAGCCAGAACAAGTTGCTTTGCCTCCTTGCCATAGCTTTTTTCAATTCTACGTCTCGAATAATAAGCTCTCTTTGCATATGTACCAAAGATCAGCAGATATGTTCTTGGGGGTTCCCTTCAACATCGCATCCTATTCACTGCTCCTGCATATGGTCGCCATGATCACAAATCTTGAGGCAGATGAGTTCGTTCACACCATTGGAGACGCTCATATTTATTTGAATGCTCTTGATCAGGTCAAGCTTCAGTTAAAAAGGACCCCTAAACCATTACCCAAATTGCATATCGAAAGACGAGGACAGGAAGAAATTGACGACTTTTTGTTAGAGGATTTCCATCTTAGAAAATACAAGCATCATGAACCTATTGCAGCAAAAATGGCGGTTTAGTTAGTGAACCCTCTCTCTAAAAAGATCGTTAAGAAATCAATCTATTTTTGATACTTATCTTTCCATTCCGGGTAGGGCATGCCATAGATAATCTCCCGGGCGTCATCATAGTCCATCTCTATTCCACTCTCTTCAGCAGCCTCTTTGTACCACTTGCCCAAACAATTACGACAAAAGCCCGCTAAATCCATAAGATCAATATTTTGGACATCAGTATTTTCTTGCAGATGGGCGACCAATCGTCGAAATACGGATGATTCTATTTCATTTTTGTTATAATCCATGTTCTTTATTTATCCCAAAAGTTATCTATTCGAGTAAAGAATACCGCCAATCAGAAAAGCAAGATAGAAGGACACAAGATAAAATGGAAGGAGTAGTCATTATAGGTGCAGGGCAAGCAGCTGCGCAGACAGCAGCCAGCTTACGGCAAGAGAAGTTCGAAGGCCCAATCACGATATTTGGTGACGAGCCAGAATTTCCTTATCAACGGCCGCCGCTCTCGAAGGACTATTTAGCAGGGAAAATAAGTGTTGAAAAAACATTGGTGAGGCCTCAGGAATTTTATAACAGTAAAAATATAGCCGTAAATTTGAACACCAAGGTAAAAGAGATTGATCCCGAGAAAAACACGATATCTACCGAATCGGCAGAAACACATAAATACGATAATCTAGTAATTGCCACGGGATCAAGAGCGAGAGAGCTAAGAATTCCGGGAAGTGAACTTAATGGAATTCACTACCTTAGGTCACTAAGGGATGTGGATTCTATTAGGACCGAAATGAAAACCGCAAAAGAGATTTGTATAGTTGGTGGAGGCTATATTGGCCTCGAGGTAGCTGCCGTAGCCAGCGTCCTTGGTTTGAAAGTCACCGTTTTAGAGATGGAGAGCAGGATACTAAAAAGAGTCACCACTGCAGAAATGAGTGAGTTCTATCATGCCCTTCATACAAAAAAAGGGGTAGACATAGTCTGTGGGGCGCAAGTAAAAAGCTTTGAAGGTGAGAGCACAGTCTCAAGCATTGTTACCGAAGAAAAAACATTTAAATCCGACTTAGTAATTGTAGGAATAGGGATACTGCCCAATTTGGAGTTAGCACAGAACGCTGGGATCGACTGCGAGAATGGAATTCTTGTTAACGAGCATTGTCAAACCTCAAAGAAAAACGTTTATGCAATTGGCGATTGCTCCAACCACCCGAACCCAATCTTGAATAGAAGGTTGAGGCTAGAATCAGTGCCAAACGCAATGGAACAAGCAAGAGTCGCCGCAAACAATATTCTGGGAGGAGACAAAAAGTATTCAACAATACCCTGGTTTTGGAGCGATCAATACGATCTGAAATTACAAATGCTCGGATTTTCAGCAGATGGCGAAACAAGTGTGATTCGTGGAGAAGTATCCGAGGAGAAATTTGCAGTTTTCTATCTTAGCAATCAAAAAATTGTAGCCGTGGATGCAGTAAATAGTCCCAAGGAATTCATGTTAGCTAAACAACTTTATGGGGAAAAAGCGGATCCTGAACAACTATCAGATGTGAACTACGACTTAAAAAAAATGTTAAGCTAACGCGGAATTTAAATTGCTTGAGGGGAAAATGGCGACGATTAAATTTATTGAGTTTGATGGGACGGAGCACGTAGTCGAGGGGGCAAACGATAGCAGCATAATGGAGGCTGCAGTCACGAATTTAGTCCCTGGGATTGATGCTGACTGCGGAGGAGAATGTTCGTGCGCCACGTGTCACGTTTTGATAGATCAAGTATGGAGAGCAAAACTCGACCAACCTTCTGAGATAGAGGAATCAATGCTCGATCTTAACCCAGATCGTACCGAAGACTCACGTTTGAGCTGCTGCATTCCTGTTACCGAAGATCTTGAAGGTATAACGATTAATTTGCCAGAGTTTCAGTACTAAGTTGTCGAACGCTAAATCAAAGTCACCCAACCGTGTTTTTCGAAGAGGATCAGACGGGAAAGTGGTGGTACAAAAAGATGGAAACATCCTGGTTGAATATGACAACGTGCACACGTTGGTAGAGACACACTTAAAGGGCCTTGAGATAATAAAAGAGCAACTAAAAAAAAAGGTTTAGGAGGGAGTGGTGGAGATACATACATGCCTTCGCAGCTCAGTTAAGGCCTTCGACTTCAAGGAAGAAGACTACACATCGTTAAAAGAAGCTTTCCCACAAGCTAAGATCACAAGTCATGATAGCTACGGGTCGTTAAAAAAATCGGGCGAACAAGCAAGATTGCTGCTTACCTGGAACCTTAGATCAAAAGATTATCAACTATTTCCCAACTTAAAAACTGTAATTACACCTGCTGCCGGGAACGATTGGGTTGAATCCGATCCGAAGAGTAAAGTTCCCGTTATTTACGGAACGTTCCATGGTGAAATGTTGGAGGAGTCTATTCTCGGAGCAGTATTTTTCATGAATCAAAAAATGAATTTGATGGTAAAAAATTACCAAAACCAAGGTTGGGACCGAAATATACAAAGTCAATGTAGGCTGATGAAAAATCAAACTTTACTAATAATCGGCCATGGCAATATTGGAAAACATTGCAGCTCTTTGTTCAAACGGATGGGACTAAATGTTTTGGCGATTAATCGATCGGGAGGAAATGAGGAGAAAGAGAAAGGCGTTTTCGGGAGAGAGTTTTTACATGACCTGCTTCCAAAAGCAGACCATGTAGTTTTAATACTGCCCGGGGAAGAATCAAATAAAGGATTTCTAAATAAGCAATTATTGCTCTTGTGCAAACCGGGCGCCTTCATCTACAACTTCGGACGAGGCAACGCTCTCAGGTCGGAAGCGCTGGAATCAGCGATGGATCACCTAGGCGGAGCCTTTCTTGATGTTACGGACACTGAGCCGCTTGCAAGAGAATCGCAGTTGTGGAGAAATGAAAAAGTTATGATCACACCTCATTCAAGTTGCGTTTACAAGGAGTATAAACCTTTGTTTATTGATGAAGTGATAGAAAGGCTTAGCGCTTTTCAGAACTAGTCTTTAATTAGAAATCAGGGCAAACACTGTATTCAGTTTGCCCCAAAACGCGAACTTTAAACTAACTTGATTCACTTTATCCTAAGGAAAATAAGAAAATAGGCAAATTTATCAGTTTAACCAGAAATTTATTTCAGGAATATAAACTCTTAGTTCTCATCATTATGAGTATATTTGCGTTTAGGTCCTCGGTGCTTGACTGGAACCAAGTCAGCACCGAATCGATGAGCCCGACGATTATTGAAGGAGACCGAGTGTTTGTAGAAAAAAGCGCTTACGACTTCGCATTTCCTTTCACAGGTTGGAAAGCTATAGAACTGGATAATCCATCAAGAGGAGAAATCGTAGTCTTTAAGAAACAAGACAGCTCACAACTTTTAATAAAAAGAATCGTGGGTCTGCCCGAGGAGACCATTGAAATCGTTAAAAATAAAGTCATAGCCAATAAAGTCCAAGCCGATTACAAGCCTCTTCAAAGTGAATCTTTTAACCATTTGGATCTCTATACGAGAACACAAAACGAGTTCGCTCTTGAAATCTTTAAGGACGCAGAGCATTCAATCATGATCCAAAAAAAAAGTGATCATGATTTTGCAACCGCTGAACCAGTGTATATTCCGGCCGGCTACTATTATGTTCTGGGAGACAACCGAGACTCAAGCGTAGATTCAAGAAATATTGGGTTAATTCACAGAGAGCAAATTCTAGGAAGGGGGCAGACAATTGCCTTCTCTTTAGATTACAGCAACTTCTACATCCCAAGAAAAGATCGGTTCCTAAGAAATCTTGATTAAAAAAATCATCATTTTTTTCGATCGTCGAGATTTAAATTAATTAGCGCTTTTCTATTTTTTCGAAATTTATTTACTATCAAAAATATTATTAATGCGAGAGCTATCATAGAAAGCACTAGCAGCGCTGAGGCGAGAAGAAATGTTGCTACTACCGACAACTCTACGTCGAAGAAATAAACAGCAGAAAGCACAAAGCCAACGGCGAAGGTCGAAGAGGACACGAATTTCCGCAAATCATTTCTTTGCATCTTCAAAAAATCCAAAAATCAAAAATCTGGACGGTATTGATCATCAATCAAGCATCCATAATTGACGGTGAATTTGGGTAGACATTAAAACCAAATGGCCATTAGCTGACAAATTAAATGTGTTATATTAACCGAAAAATACCTAACGCATTATTAATCTAGGTAAATTCTAGAACACTTAAAAAATTTCTTGAAAATTTGTTAATATTCGATGCGGGGACAGAACTTTTCTAACAAAAAGTTAACTTGATCCTACTCAAGAGCACATCTAAACTTCAGCAAGAGTCTAATGTCCTCCGTAATAAAATGAGCAAAAAAATTCTAGTGTTCGGGTACTGCTGTTTATTGGCTTCAGCCTCTCTAATCGCTGAGACCGTTAAAGGGACCCCGTCATCGCCGGAATCGCCAGCAAGGGGAACAAAGTTAAGTCCTTTAAGCAGTTTCTTTTTAGCGAGCAACTATGCAAATCAAATCAGTAACCGAAAGGCTTCGGAAGAACTTTCTGTTCCACCGCTATCCCCTTTAAAAGAACACAAAAAAACAACTGTAAGTCTCCTCGCTGCTCTTCGTTCACGCCATTACCAAGACGTTATTCTCGATGATGCTTCGTCAGGAAAATTACTCGACGAATACATATCAAATTTAGATCCAAGCAAAAGCTTTTTTCTGGAGCAAGATATAGAAGTATTTTCTCGGTTCAGAACAGAATTAGATGAAATGTTAGAACTAGGTGACGTTAGCCCTGCATTTCAGATTTTTAACCGCTATGTTTTTCTAAGCGTTTCTCAATTCGAGAGAATAATAAAAATCCTAGAGAAAGGTATAGACCAGTTTGATTTTACGATTGATGAGCGCTTGCTGACCAACCGAGAAGAAGCTAAATGGAAATCGAATCAAGCAGATTTAGATAATTTTTGGCGGAAGCGATTAAAAGATAGCATCATAAGTCTGCGACTTGCTGGAAAAAAAGACAACGAAATAGCAGAGATACTGATCAAGAGGTTCACAAATCGCATTAAACGAACTGTGCAGACTAATAGTGAAGACGTATTCCAGATTTATATAAATTCATACACTAGAAGCTTCGATCCACACACACAATATCTCTCTCCTAAGACCTTTGAAAACTTTAACATCAATATGAGCCTATCATTGGAAGGAATTGGTGCGGTCCTTCAGACAGAAGACGAGCACACAAAAGTAGTTGAACTAGTTCCGTCTGGCCCGGCCGATAAGTCGGGATCTCTTCAGCCCAATGACAAGATAATAGGAGTGGGTCAAGGACCTGACGGAGCTGTAGTGGATGTCATCGGATGGCGGCTTGATGACGTAGTTAATCTGATTCGAGGAGAAAAAAATACTATTGTTACGTTAGAGATAATATCGGCGAATGAACTCAACACCATTTCAAAAAAGGTGAGCATAACAAGGAAAAAGGTTGAGTTAGAGGAGCAAACAGCGAAATCTGAGATTTTAGAGATAGAAGTCCCCGAATTGGATGCAGAGTATGTAAGCGTTGGTAGAGTCCGAAAAATCGGTGTGATTTCAATACCGACCTTCTACGTAGATTTCGACGCCATCCAGAGAGGGGAGAAAGATTTTAGGAGCACCACGAGAGACGTTACAAAACTTATTCAAGATTTAGCTGAGAAAAAGATAGAAGGACTCGTTATAGATCTCAGAGGAAATGGAGGGGGGTCATTAGAGGAATCAAGGACACTAACAGGCCTTTTCATTGATAAGGGCCCGGTGGTGCAAATAAGAATGAAGAACAACAGAGTAGACATTCTCCGAGATCGTTCTCCCGGTGTGCTTTATAGTGGCCCCCTCGCCGTCCTTGTAAATCGACTCAGTGCCTCGGCTTCCGAAATTTTTGCGGGCGCGATACAAGACTATGAGCGCGGAGTAATTATAGGAAATGCAACCTTTGGGAAAGGTACTGTTCAGTCTTTGTTTCCTTTAAATAGAGGACAATTAAAGCTTACGCAGGCAAAATTTTACAGGGTGTCAGGAGACAGCACACAAGAAAGAGGCATCTCTCCTGACATTAAATTCCCGTTTAATTATGACCCTGAAATCGTAGGCGAGAGCACTCTAGAGAAGCCTCTCCCATGGGATAGAATTATTGGTCGTTACGTGAGGAAAGGAGGGATCTCTAAAGTTATATTGCCACTCAGGGCGCTTCACAATGAACGAGTCAAGCAAAACCCAGAATTCCTATACCAGAACGCAGCTTACGACTATCGAAAGAACTCCCGAAAAGCAGATTACATCTCTCTCAACAATGATGACAGAGCATCACAAAAAGACGAGCGAGACAATTTCTGGTTAAATTTAGAAAATGAAAAAAGAGCGGCGCTAGGAAAGGATCTTTTGACATCAATTTCTAATACTGATGGAACAAAAGACAGCGACCAAGAAAAAGCGATAGACCCCTACGAGAACGAACGGGACCGGGCAGAAAAAGATGTTGGAGAAGCAGAGATTGCCTTTGAAGAAAAGGATGCCTTCTTGTTAGAAGCGGGGAACATTGTTCTTGATCTTATATCGTTGCAAAAAAAGATCGAGAACGAAAAAGCAAATCTGACCAGCGCCTTACAATAAGGGACTCATTGCTAGTCACTTATGTTTTGCATTGAACAATTGTTCTAAATTTAGGAAACGTCTCAGACGGCAAATACCGTTAGGTCATTCGCTTTTCTACAATGTCATATGCGTGTTGAATTTCCTTAAACCGTGCCTCTGAAACAGCTATTAATTCGGGAGAAACCCCCTGAGCCTGCACTTTATCGGGGTGGTGCTTCATCGCTAAGCGGCGGTATTTTTTCTTAATCTCGGGAAAGGATTCGTTCGCGGAAGCACCAAGGATCTTTAAAGACTTTTCCAATTCATCACCCCTGAAATACGGTGCTTTAAGCTGGGAATATTCTCGCTCCAGGTGAAATATAGCGACCGCTTCCTCTATTAATCTCTCTTCTTCCGGGTGCATAACGCCATCTGCGTTAGCCAGAGTAAGCAAAAGATCGATTAATTGAAAAAGTGCCTCTTTTGAGTCACGGAACTCTTCATAGAATTGGAGAGCATAGTCCCGAAACTGGTCTTGCGAATTTTTGGCCTCATTAAAGATATTAATTGCAAATCTTCTCGCATCGCTGGAAAGTTTTAAGTTGCGATCCATCAATTGCTCTACCACCCTAATTTCTTCAGCGGACACTTGGCCGTCGGCTTTACTCAATTTTCCCAACATAGAGAATGTAGCCAGAAAGAAAAGAGTCTGCCGATTTTCTTCTAAGGACATGCTTCTCCCAGAATCTAACGCATGATGCCCCAGAGTCGCTCCGAGTATTGCACCAAGAGGCCCACCAAAGACAAAACCGAGGCTACCGCCGAGCATCTTTCCCAGCCAACTCATCAACAATTCTCCTTCAAGAATGAAACTAATAACTCAGTCTTCTCTTTCATAATTTCTGTATTCTCTCTGGCCTCAACGTTTAATCGAAGCAACGGTTCGGTATTTGATCCCCTCAAATTAAAGCGCCACTCCTTAAAATCTAGGCTTATTCCATCAACTAGACTTATCTTTTCCGCACCTAGGCTAAAATGATTTTTAACTTTTTCTAATGATCTTTGAATATCCTCTACTTCTAGATTGATCTCCCCAGAGCAAGGAAACATAGAGCGGCATTCATTGATCAAACCGCTTAGAGACTGGCCCTTCTTAGCCATGATATCAATTAAAAGGAGCCATGGAATCATTCCGCTGTCGCAATAAGAAAAATCCCTAAAGTAATAATGCCCACTCATTTCTCCCGCATAGATCGCATTTTCTGTTCTCATTCTCTCCTTTATAAAAGCGTGCCCCGCTTTACTTTGTAAGGGGGTTCCCAGAGATTCCACCATATACAAGGTATTCCAAACCAAACGTGGATCATGAATTATAGTCTCTCCCAGATTTTCTTGAAGAAGAGCCTGGGCAAATAAACCGACTAAGTAATAACCTTCTACAAAATCACCAGCTTCATCAAAGAAAAAACACCTATCAAAGTCACCGTCCCATGCCACACCTAAGTCGACTCCTGTTTCCCTTACGGCCTTAGCTGTAGATTCTCTATTTTCAATCAGCAGTGGATTCGGTACGCCGCTCGGAAAATTACCATCGGGAGTGTCGTTGATGGCGATCACCTCAAAATCTAACAACCTTTTAAGTGGCTCAAGAACCAGCCCCGCTGACCCATTGCCTGGGTTAGCCAATACTCTTAAATTCGTATTTTGCGGCCCCCGGCGGAAACTCAGTATTTTATCTAGATAGTCTGCCCGATGTTCCAAGAAAGACAAACTACCTCTTCTTTTGGTCGAAAAATTCGAAAATGTGTTCTCACGAACAATTTCTTTAATCTCTGTTAAGCCGGAATCGCTGCTGATTGGCCTGGATCCGGACTTTACCATTTTCATCCCGTTATGATTTTTTGGGTTGTGACTTGCCGTCACCATTATCCCGCCATCAAACCCATAATAATCAGTAGCGAAATAAATTTCCTCTGTGCCGCAGCAGCCAATGAAAGAAACATTAACACCGCTGTCTCTTAAACCCTCCATAAGCGCTTCTGATATTTCAATCCCTGAGAGCCTTATATCGTGACCAACGACTACCGATTTCGAACCTGAAAACACCGGGAAAGCCCTACCAATCGCATAGGCAACAGAATTGTTGAGAATTGCAGGGACCTCTCCCCGAATATCGTAAGACTTAAACCCTTCAACGTTCAATTTTGCCATCTCTATTTTCTGCTTTTTATAAACCGGCAGCTGCCCCGCTCGCTCTGGGATCTTTTACTCCGTGAATTAGGGAACCATCAAAGGAAATAGAATTAGCATCGCCAATCCCTCCTCCAAAAGACCAGGCGCGAAATGCCGTATAGCCCAGTTTTTCCAGATTTTCTCGGGTGTCCGGGGAAAAGGTGCCTCGCTCATGCAAAATTGTGTCAGGTTTCCATTGGTGGTGAAATCTAGGAAACCCAACGGCTTCATTCAAGGGCATTTTGTGGTCCAAGAAATTAATTATAACTTGCAAGACCGTCGTAATAATCGTTGATCCACCAGGAGAACCTGTGACTAATATAGGTAAACCATCTTTCACAACTATTGTAGGGGACATGGAGCTCAGCATTCTCTTATTAGGCTCAATGGAATTTGCTTCTCTCCCAATTAGATTGAACTGATTCATAACATTAGCCTTGATCGAGAAATCGTCCATTTCATTGTTTAAAAGAAAACCAGCGCCGGGGACAACTATTTTATTTCCGTAAGGGCTATTCAAGGTTGTAGTGAACGAAACCGCCATGCCGTCGGAACCCATGACCGAAAAATGCGTAGTCTCTCGACTATCTCGATCTTTAATATTCCCGTGACTAATTTTCTCGCTCTCAGACAATCGATCCCATTTAAAGTCTTGGAATCTTTTTTCTGCGTATTTTTTACTGGTAAGTATTTCGAGAGGAACATCAAAAAAATCAGGATCTCCAAGGTGCTCTGCGCGGTCAGAGTATGCCCTTTTCTCAGCTTCTATCATTAGATGAATGAGTTTCGAACCGCCCCAGCCCAGTTTTTGAAGATCAAAAGGTTCCAGCATGTTAAGCATTTGCAGAATCAATAGACCCGAGGAAGGCGGTCCCATGGTCCATATTTGGTTCCCGCGATAATCAATGCCCACAGGATCACGCCAAACAGAGCGGTAATTTTTTAAATCTTCGAGGGAGATTATGCCACCTCTGGCTTTCATTTCGGTGACAATAAGCTTGGCCACTGCTCCGTCATAGAAACCGTCACGCCCGTTTTCTGAAATAGCGATCAGAGTTTTCGCTAGATCGGGTTGTATCCACAACTCACCTGCTGATAGTGACACTCCATTTCTCGAAAATTTCTTCTCGGAACTCTCATAATCCTTTAGTTTTTTACCGTATTTTTTTATATGCCTACTTAAGAAAAAATCAACGAGAAACCCGTCTCGAGCTAGCCTAATTGCAGGCAACATTACTTTTTCTCTTGGCATGCTACCAAAACGATTTAACAAAGTGAGCAATCCATCAACGGTACCTGGCACACCGGACGAGAGCGCACTGAATCTGGAGAGATATTTGTTAGGCTCGCCAGCTTCGTCCAAGTACATATCTCTGTGAGATGCGTTCGGAGCTGTTTCTCGGTGATCCAAGCTAAAGATTCTTCCATCCGGCACTCGGACTAAAGCAAACCCTCCACCACCTAGATTGCCCGCAGATGGGTACGTTACTGCAAGAGCGAAAGCAGTCGCGACCGCGGCGTCTACCGCATTCCCACCCTGACGCATTATTTCTAATCCCGCGTTAGAGGCGAGACTAGAACGACTAACAACCATTCCCTTGCTAGAGAAAGCACCCTCCTGTGTGGCAGAATGCAAACCGGTTGAAAAAACAAATACCACGACGCTAAAAAAATATATTGAAAGGTTCATGCAGAGCCTAAATGGAGAAAAAAATCCCACGTGTCAAAACCCGAATTCAAAAAGCTAAAATACTAGTCTATCGAAACAAGCAAAAATTATCGATTTTAGTGATGTAAAAATCTTATTTTTTTGGTAAGTTTCCGTTTTGCTGTCTGAAAATGCATGCTAGCCAGCGATTTTTTTTTTGAGTTCGAAAATGAGACACCTCCCGAATCTTAAAGTTCTTAGCGCATCTGAAATCTTGGATATCCTAGAGCGAGCGAAGCGAATTAAGGAGAATCCATCAGACTTCTATTCGCTTCTCAAAAGAAAAACTCTGGCGCTTCTCTTTCAGAAAACCAGCACTAGAACAAGAGTTTCTTTTGAGACAGCTATGGTTGAGCTTGGCGGACAAGCAGTCTTTATCGATTGGGCTACATCGAACTTCGTGCTCTCTGGCATCGAGTATGAGACGGAGTATCTCTCAAGAAATGTCAGTTGCATCATGGCAAGGTTGGTAAAAAATTCCGATCTTGAAAAGATTATAAATGTTAGTAAAGTTCCAGTAATAAATGGCTGTTGCGAAAAATATCACCCTTGTCAGGCTCTTACTGACATATTTACCGTGGAAGAACACTGCGATAAAGATCTACGAGACATTCAAATAGTTTATCTCGGCGTTCAAAATAACGTCTCGAATTCACTTACCCTGATATGCAATGCTCTGGGAATAAAGCTAATACTCTGTACACCTGAGCGTCACAAAGATGAGGAAAGCGCCGATTTTGAGATCGCAGAAATTATTAAAGATTCGCCGTTTGTATCTCACGAGCCAGACCCCGCTGCAGCTGTTCATCTTGCCGATTTTATTTATACCGACACTTGGGTGGATATGCAATATTTCAACAATCCAAGCCATCAAAACAAAAGCGCTGAAAGGATAGAAAGTTTGATGAGGTACCAGGTCAACACAGAGCTTTTAGCTGGCTTACCATGCAAGATAATGCACGACATGCCGATACATGATGGATATGAAATAACTGACGAAATAGTCAGAGATAAGCGGTCGATTATTTTTCAGCAAGCCGAGAATAGACTCCATGCTCAAAAAGGTCTCCTGTGGTGGTTGTTCGAGCAGGCGGGGACTATTTAATTTATTAATCAATTATGTCTAAACCGCAGCATGCTCCGGTTTATTTCTTTTAAAGACTTTAAACCCATGAGTTTCATATCTCTTTCCACCTCTGTTCGTATGTTTTCTAACGCTTTTTCGACCCCTTTTCTCCCCGCTGCAGCCAGTGCAAACAAGTACATTCGTCCACCAGAGCAAGCAGTGGCGCCAAGCGCCATGGCCTTTAAGATGTGAGTTCCTCGCTGTATTCCGCCATCTAAAACAATGTCTATCTCTCCGCCGACTTCTTCTACAATCTCTTCCAATTGATCAAAGGGACTTCTGCTTCCATCTAATTGCCGTCCACCGTGATTTGATATCATTATCGCGTCTGCCCCTAAGTCAACAGCTTTCCTCGCATCAAGCGGACTCATTATACCTTTTAAACAAAATTTACCGTTCCATTTTCTTTTCAAATCCTCTGCATGACCCCAATCCAAGGTCTGATCCAGCATAGTTGAAAAATAATCTCCAACTGAGATTGCAATATTTGATCCTTGCTTAACATGATCCTTCAACTGAGACAGTTCAAATTTTTCTCTGAACAAAAAATTCAAAGCCCAGGCTGGTTTTATTCCAAACTGAAAAAGACTCGAGGGCGTAAGTCTGGGTGGAGTGGTGAAACCGGTCCTAAGATCTCTCTCCCTATTTCCTCCAGTGATTGTGTCTACCGTTAAGGTGAGCACGTCGAATTTAGCCTCGATTGCCAGGTCGATCATCGCATCATTTAGAGCTCTATCTTTATGGAAGTAAAATTGGAACATCTTTGGGGAATCTATAAGCTCACCTATTTCTCTCAAGGGAACAGTCCCCAAAGAGGAGACGCCAAAAAGAGTATTATATTTCTCAGCGGCAAGCGCTACCGCCCTCTCACCCTCGTAATGAAAAAGTCGTTGAAGAGCGGTGGGAGAGCAGAATATTGGCAAATCTAGTTTGAAACCCATAACATTGACTGACATATCAATGTCTTCAACACCAGCTAAAACATTCGGGACCAGATCGCAATCCTCGAAAGCCAAAGTGTTTCTTCTGTAGGTGACCTCGTCTTCAGCCGCACCATCAATATAGTTAAATATCGGGCTCGGGAGGCGGCGTTTTGCTAAATCTCTCAGATCCGAAAAATTACTGCAATTCTTTAACATCCTGGGCATCTTTGTTTTACCTCATATCTGTGCAATTTGCTGCCTTCCCATCCGAACACAAAAACTTCTCTCATAGAGAAAACGGGATAACAAACGGACCGAGCTTGGAAACCCTTTTGAACGATATTTTTTCACGGGTTTGTTCGCACAGTATAACTCCTTTTCGGTTGGTCTTTTAGTTATAATCATCGGGACAGATAAAGAAGGACTTTTTGTGCCAATAAACTCAATAGAAGAAATCCTAGAAGATTTTCGCCACGGAAGAATGGTTCTAATTATGGATGACGAAGATCGGGAAAATGAGGGAGACCTGATTATTGCGGCCGATTGTGTCTCAGCAAATGACGTAACTTTTTTTGCGAGGAATGCCTGCGGTCTAATTTGTTTGACCCTTACAGAAGAAAAAGCTAGCCAACTCCAATTGCCCCTCATGGTTGAAAAAAACGGTTCGAGCCACTCGACTAATTTTACGGTTTCAATTGAGGCAGCCGAAGGAATCACTACTGGTATATCCGCTGCTGATAGGGCGCAGACCATTAAAGCTGCTGTAAACAAAAATGCGCAGCCTAGCGACTTAGTTCAACCTGGACACATTTTTCCCCTGATATCACAACCTGGCGGCGTTCTGACGCGAGCCGGACACACCGAAGCCGGGACCGACCTAGCGAGATTGTCTGGGCATGAACCCGCATCGGTAATTGTTGAAGTAATGAACGAAGACGGAACCATGGCCAAACGGCCTGAATTAGAGGCTTTTGCTGAAAAACACGGCATTAAAATTGGAACGATAGCTGATCTTATTCAATACCGCAGCCTTCACGACACTACCATTGAAAAAATGGATCAGAGATCAGTGGATACTGCTTACGGAAGCTTCGTATTAAAAACATATCGCGACAACATTTCTGATTGCGTGCACTATGCATTAGTGAGAGGTGAGGTAGAGCAAGACCGTCCTTGCCCCGTAAGAGTGCATTTGTTGAATACTTTGAGAGATATATTTCAAACAGTAAGGCCTGAGTTTTCGGATTCCTGGTCATTGTCGGAGTCGATGAAATTTGTTGACGAGGCGGATAACGGAGT
>CACFLG010000024.1 GCA_902567095.1 uncultured OM182 clade bacterium | reverse complement strand
CCAAAAACCGATTGGTATGGATAGAGTGAATCAAGTTGCTTTAAAGGAGTCAAGCGAGAAAAACCTCAAAAGTTAACACTTTTTTAGTCCTGAGTCTGGCAAGGTATCCTGAGCTACGGTAACGCATAGCTTGATAGCTCATTTTTCTTGTCTCAAATGACTCGTAACCTCGTTGTCTATTTCAGTTACATTTGTGTAATCTAATCTTATGAAAATTGAGCCTATCCGAGATTTCTTAAGAGAACTCAGATCAAAAACCTATGACTGGATTGGGCGCTTCGCCGAAAACACAAGGAATTTGACAACACCGCCCGAGGTGTTAATAAATCCCAAGGCTTTAAGGCCTCTAGGATTAGGCGTGATAGCTCTGATTCGTCAACATGGTATAAGGATTACAGCAGATCAAATTGACGATTATATAGCTCACGGAAATCTAAATTCTGGGAAAGACCTCCAATCACTATTCAAACAATATGGAATCAAGACACAAATAATCAGAACCTCTTTCTCTGAATTCGCAAAACGTCCCTATCTTTTTCCTTGTGTCGTAGAGACATCAGATGGAAACGCCAAAATTGTTATTAGTTGCAAAAAGAAGACTGATGAGAGCGTTGAGCTTTATACCATCGATCCACTGGACCCGACCGCAAAACAAAAAGTTGAAGGAAGCGAAGAGTTTCAGAGCGACTGGTCCGGAATTATAACTATAGCTTCAAAAGAGACAGGTATAGAGTCTCAAGACAGAGTGTTTGATTGGACTTGGTTTCGACCCGAACTTTATCGTTTCAAATATCTGTTGGGGTTAACCTTAATTATTTCTTTGCTCACCCATTTTTTAGCCTTAGCGCCCATAATTTTTATACAAGTCTCATTAGATAAAGTGCTAGGTTACGGCGCTCTTTCGACGTTGTACGTGCTAACCCTTGGTGTGCTGGGAGCGTTAATCTTCAACGGTGTTTTAAGTTTTATTAGAGATTACGTAATCGATTTTATATCTACATCAATCGAAGCTCGGTTAGCCGGCGATGTATTTGATAAAACAATGGAACTACCTACACAAACTTTTCAAACAGGTAACAGCAGTGACTTTGAGTCTGTTCTCCAATCTCCTGCCGCTGTAAAAAACTTCATGTCGCGCCAGGTGCTTAGCACAATTTTTGATGCCACTGGAGTCATAGTATTTCTGCCAATTATTTGCGCTTATAGTATTCTTCTCGGACTAGTAGTAGTTGCGTTCACCTGCATGATTGGAGGAATTGCGCTTTTCGGGCGATTACGGGAAAGAGCTATCCAACAAAAAGGAGCGACTAATGAAGCATCAAAGCGAAGGCTAATGCAATCAAGCGTCACCGGCATCGAGACAATAAAATCGTTCTCCTTAGAACCTTCACAAAGAAGAGACTGGAGAAATCTTGCTTCTAAGACAATCAGGCAAAATTCGAATCGTCAAAATACAAATATCTTGGTAACCAATCTTAATAGTACGCTCCAACAAATAATGACTATCGCGCTCGTCTTTTCTGGCGTCATGCTAGTTTTGGGTGGCAGCCTTTCTGCCGGGGCTATCATCTCCTGCAATATGCTTGCTGGAAAAGTTGTCGCACCAGTGAAAAGCATTTTTACCTTTTTCGCAGACCTTGACGGATTCAAAAACGCGATCAACGCGATATCTAGGACCTGGAATGCTCCATCAGAGCGGGTAGGAGCAGGCATTCAGCACGTGATAAAGGGTCGTATAGTTCTTCGAGAGGTCTCCGTAAAATTAGATGACGTCCTAGCTTTGAATAATATTAGTTTAGAGTTTAGCGCTCGAAAAAAAATAGGGATTGTCGGCCCATCTGGATCGGGGAAGACTACCTTCCTTAGGCTCTGCCAAGGTTTCTTAAGACCCAATAATGGGGCCATGGAAATCGATGGCCAAAACTTTCGACACTTGGACATAAACAATTATCGCCGACAGGTAGCGATGATTGATCAAAAGCCGATGTTTTTTGGGGCAACTATTGAAGAAAACTTAAGGAAAATAAGACCCAACATTAGCGAGAGAGAGTTAGATGAGATAATGGAAATAACTGGGCTAGCTGAAGTTCTCAAGGATTTTCCAGATGGAATTTCAACAGAGATAAATCAGTTCGGACTGCCGCTCTCACAAGGAAGCCGCATTACTCTTGCGTTGGCGAGAGGTTTAATCTCTCAACCAAGAATCTTGATGATTGACGAAGCGATCTCCAGCTTAGATAAAAAAGGTCAGATCGCATTTCTTGAAAACCTCAGCAGAATAGCCGAAGGGAGCACTTTATTAGTCGTAACCCATGAGCTGAGGTTGATTCAGGGCTTCGATCAAATAGCAGTGCTAGATGAAGGATCGATCGTTGGTTTAGGAACACATGAAGAATTATTAAAAGATTGTAACGCCTACCAGACGTTATGGAATCTCGATGAAAAATTATCTAACGTTTCTCACATGTCGTCCGAAAAGATAGCCTGAGAATTATTATGGCGGATCTATCTTTCACAGATGGCGAATATATTTTCCGAGAGGGCGAAAGCGCCAAGTTTGCGTATATCGTAAAAAGTGGCGAGGTTGAAATAACTAAAATCACTTCAGTCGGAGAAGACATCCTCGCGAGCATTAAGAATCCTGCATTATTCGGAGAGATGGCCTTAATCGATGGCAGCCCCCGTAGTGCCGGGGCCCGCGCGAACGGAGACACCGTAGTCACCGAAGTAAGTTCAGCGGCCTTTAGTCAATACATAAAAAACAACCCTGACGCAGCAATACGTATCATGAAAAACCTCTCGGAAAGCTTACGAGGGGCGAATCAAATCATAGCGAATACCAGTTCGTCAGCGAACACAAGTCAAGAGGTTGATTTGGAAACACCTCCTCTAAGCTCTGCGCCCTTAATTGAAGTGGATGACACCGACGACATCTATGATCGCGGACCCACTAAACCTTTTCTTTACACCACATATTCGTTAGTAGCTTTCATTTTGCTTACGATTTTATTTGGCACTTTTAGCAAAATAGACACTACCGTTTCAGCGCGAGGTCAATTCACTACCCGAACCCCAAATATTGTCGTAGAGGCAGGGGCAAATTCTATTGTCCGTCAAGTCTTAGTCGAACGAGGAGAGAAAGTTAAAAAGAACCAAATTATTGCGTTATTAGATGACACAATGACTTCTGCCAATTTAAACCAGAACGAGCAAGTAATTCAAAATCTGGAGCAAACCTTAAATCGATTGGAATTAGAGAAGTTTTATATCGGAAACGAATCAGCAGTCGCAGGGACGCAAAAACTTAATAGCTTGAATTTAGACACCTTAGAGAAACGGGTAGCGGAATATAGGGCGAGGATTAATTCTTTCAATTCGAAGTTGTCCAAGCTGCAGACTGAGCTTTTGTCAAAAAGAACTGATTACGCGCTTCGTCTCGAACAAAGAGACCTAAAAGAGAAAATGGAATTAGCACAAAAAGGCCTCTACGAGAAAAAGGTTGTAACTCAAATGACTTATTTTTCAGCGGTGGACTCGACTATTAATGCGAAAATAGGCGCTAAAAATGCAATGGACTCCATAAATCAAATCAGCGCGGGAATTACCACTCTCGAGTCTGACAAAAAGGCGTTTATTGCGCAGTGGAGCTCAAAACTTTCCTCGGACATCACAAACACCAACGAGCAACTGATGCAATCTCGTCAAGAAGGAATAAAAATCGCTCAGGTAGCCAAGGGCGTGACTGTCTCAGCCCCTGTTGACGGCGTCATTCTAGATTTACCGGCCATATCTGAGGGAGCGATCGTAAGAGAAGGCGACAAAATACTCACACTCGTACAGACGAACGAACCGCTTTATCTAGAAATCGACATCAATCCAAAAGACATTAGCGATCTGCAGGTTGGATTGCCCACTTCGGTAAAAATCGACGCAATGCCCTTCCAGAAATATGGAGACATAGAAGGTGAGGTCATTTTCGTCTCGCAAGACACGTTCCCGGAATCATTAGCGGGAGAAAAAGGTTTTTTCTACCGAGGACGAATTAAAACCCAACCTCTGAGCGAATCATCGATGCCTAGCGATTTTCTGATTAACCAAGGAATGCTGGCCTCTGCAGATATCAAGGTAGGCCAGCGCCGACTTATAAGCTATTTTACCTACCCGATAACTCAAGCATTCGATGAATCGTTTCGGGAACCTGAATAGATTACGTTATCGAACGATTTTTAAAATGCGCGTCATGTTTAACCGGAAATTTCTACAGGGACCTAAAAACTCATAATGTCTGTTGAAAAAAGATAAAGTGCTGTGGGCAGATCTAGAGACTCGAGAACTAATTCAACAACACAAATTAAACATTACTCCCGCAAACTTTTTCTCCAATATTCCTTCAGTTGCAGAAGTTCGAGAATCCTTCGAGTATCGTGAGGCCGAGCAACAGACCGGCAGTTATTTCTCCGAAACAATTTTTTCTAGAGAGAGAACCGACAATTTCTTAACTGATCTGCAAGAGCCGTTTAGATTAAGCCAAGGGAACCTAAACGAATTCAATTAGTGCAAAACTAATCTTATCGCACAAAGCGAGGGCCACCACATTTCACTCATTTAGGATCGGTTGAGTAAAACTCTAAACAAGACTTCGATTCGGAGAGAGAATTAGTGGTTATCAGGATCACCTAGCCTGATGGCATTTATCTTGCAGTGCAACATTGGGTAAATAATGAAGGTGTAGGGATGAACGCTATAATTTTTAAGGTCGAGACCGATCAAACTGAGATTTTCGAAAAAGGACCCTCAAAACGTTGGATCCGATCAACAAGAGCCAGGAACAGAAGAAAAGAAATGAGACAAATAAGAGATCAGGTATTAGGAAGATATTACTCTAAGCTTAAACACCTGAGACAGAAGCATCAGAAAATAAACGCGAGGCAACATCACTCTGAAGACTCTGATTTCCTTACCTGAAACAAGAGGCTCTGATTTAAGAAATTAAATTGAACAGGAAAAAAAAGGAGGCGAATGCCTCCTTTTAAGTACAGCAATGGGTCTTAGCTACCCCATTTAGCGCCACGGTAAACGCCAGATGTAGCCGGTTGTGATTTTTCTCCATTAGCTGTGTATTGAGCACCACGATAAAGACCCAAAAAAGCACTTCTGCGCTCGTTGGGTTGCTTAACGTGGTTTAGTTTTGCACCTCTATAATATGAAGACATATCATTCCTCCAGTTTTCGTTTCGATTAATCAAGAGCACCTTCCGGTGCAGACCATTCTCAACGCGTTCCTTCGGCAGATATCCTTTGCGTTCAAATGAACGATTTTTTCTCTGGACAGAGAAAAAAGGATTTTCTAGTCCTACTTCCGTCTTAATAACTAAGATGAACGTCTCGTAACCATAACTTAACTCCAGAAAAAAGCAACCCCCTAACAATAACTTTTTAAGGTGAGACAGAGCGGGGAACTAATTTTTTTGGCTTTCGAAGCTTCTTCTTCAAATTTGATTTCTCCGGAGAAACTCTTCCTTTTTTTTTCTTAGCTTTTTTTTCTCTGCCCTCGTTATCTGTTGAATTCAGTTTATTTCTCTCTCTTTTTCTTGGAAGCGGGCTTACCCTCGAGAATTTTAATTGGTGACCATCGACCCATGAACGATTTAGATCCTTAAAAACTTCTTTAGGCATACCAAATGGCAACTCTATGAGGCTGTAACTGTCCTTAACTTGCATCTTGCCTATGTGCTCAGATTCAAGCCCTGCAATCTCTGCTATCAGAGATTCAATTTTTTCTTTTTTTTATGTTGTGGCGCTCACCCAGCTCGAAACGAAAAACTTCATGTTCTGGAGGTTTCTCTTTTTTTCTTTTTTTAAGACTAGAACTAGAGGATCGATTGCCACCCTCGACAGCCTTAGGTCTCTTTTCTCTATGGGTTTCTTGCAAAAGGAAATTACTTTTTCCTAAAAAGATCTTACCTAGGGCAGCAGCGATCTCTTTGTGGGAGACATCTAATTCTCTGGCGCAGGATGACAAGATTTCTGTCATTTCATCTAATTCTCCTTTTTCAATGGTCTCAGCGATTTTTTCTGTAAAATTGGCAATTCGCTTCTGGTTCACAACTTTCTTGGACGGCAAGGCCATCTCTTTTATTTTATTTTTGGTAGCCCTTTCAAACATTGGCAATGTTCTTCGTTCTCTTGGAGAAACGAACAAAATGGCTTGGCCCTTTTTTCCGGCTCTTCCAGTTCGGCCAATTCGATGAACGTAGGACTCTGAGTCAAAGGGCAAATCATAGTTAACAACATGAGTAATTCGATCGACATCCAACCCCCTGGCAGCGACATCTGTGGCTACGAGAAGGTCGATTTCTTTATTCCTAATTTTTTTTACTGTCTTTTCTCGATCCTTCTGAACCATGTCGCCGTGCAGAGCTTCTGATGCATAGCCTCTGTCAGATAACTGCCTGGCAAGCTCCGTGGCGCTAGCTTTTGTCCTCACAAAAAGAAGCACCGCATCAAAATTCTCGACTTCTAGAATGCGCGTCAAACCGTCGAGTTTATTGATGTTTTGCACGATCCAATATTTTTGATTAATCAATCGGTCTTTAGATGTCACTTCACCAATCATCAGGTCTTTCGGATTTCGAAGATACTTAGTGGTGATGTTTTTAATCTGTTTTGGCATTGTCGCCGAGAAGAGGGATGTCTGCCGAGTATCCGGGGTGTATTGTAAAATCGACTCGACCTCCTCGATGAAACCCATACGAAGCATCTCGTCAGCCTCATCTAATACAAGATAGCTTAGCTTGTTAAGTTCCAAAGTCTTTCTTCGGATATGGTCCATGACTCTTCCGGGGGTACCAACAATCACCTGCGCCCCGCGTCGCAAACCCCTTATTTGATCTGTATATCCGGCACCGCCGTAAATTGCTATGACCTTCAAGCCTTCGATGTATTTGGAGTAATCTCGAAAAGCTTGGGCAACTTGGATCGCCAGTTCTCTCGTCGGAGTAAGAACAAGCACCTGAGGGTAAGCCTTTTCTAGCGAAATGCGATTAATAATTGGGAGGGCAAAAGCGCCGGTTTTTCCAGTGCCTGTTGGGGCCCGGCCAACAATATCAGAACCATTAAGCAAGACGGGAATGGCTGCGGATTGGATTGGGGAAGGTGTTTTGTGTCCTAATTCATCCAGAGATTTAAGCAACGGTTGGGATAAACCGAAGGAGTAAAAATTTTCGTCTGTATCGATTACGGACATTCAAATCTCTAGAAGATTAATAAAGTGGAGAACGCTGGCGTGAAGGCGAGCAGTATAAGGATCGAGGGCTTAATTACAACGTATTTCTAAAATGAAAAATTTGGCGCTTGCATTTATTCAAGCCGCTAATGCAATCTATTAAAAATTTATGTTTGAGAACCAGATAGGAGAAACGCCAAAGAAAATTCTCAAGTTTTTTGAAAATTCCCTTTGGCGAGAGTTTTAGTTCGAAGGTCTTTGCGCGATGGTTCCTGACCAGACCGATGGGCCCGAGCAATCTACATAGGAGCTGTAATAATCAGTTGCGCTTTCCATGCCACCTCCGTTAGCAATCCATTCCTCATCTTTCATCAAATTACCGACACTGTCATAGATAAAAAAATGAAAAAACTCGCCGGGCGCGTTGCCCTGACCTAGCCTTGGATGAATAATGGCCCAACCAATAAAATTACTCTTCTCCTTAGTTTTCTCTAACCAAGAAACGTGCTGCGCTTCCAACGCCTCTATAGTCACCCCTGGCTTTCGCGTGCACCACTCTGTTTGCACTACCCGGCGACTACTTTTCTCAAGCCGCTCAACTTCCATGTATTTGTAGTCAACGTAGTTGAACTTAAAGTGGCACTCTCCAACTTTATCTCGCCCTTCCATCACCTTGGCAGCCTTTTCTGATTTTTCCCATTTATCCCAGGCCTCTCCCATAGCAGGAATCGACCCATAAACCATGGTGATGTAGTCTGCCGTCTTGTGGGTGGCATCTGCGTGATCGTAGAAAGGGGTAAAGGTTATGATGCCTAAATCTAGTTTCAATCGAGCAAACTCAGCACCCGCAGATTGCGTTTGACGATCCGCATCTTGAAGATCCATACCCGGATTAAGCTGGCAAAGCTCATACTGCATCGCGCCAAGACGATTCAGATTTATACCATCATAATTTTCATCATTTCCCTGGGCGAGGGAACTTAGCGGCCAAACGACTAATAGAAAAGCCAGTATTTTTTTTCGTTGAATCATAACCTCTCCTGCTTGATTATTTGATTTCATATACAGTCAGAAATTCAAGCCTTCAGAAAAGGCTTGGTTAATCTGATTCATATAGGCTACAACGTTTGATTACCAAATTCACTCGAAGACTCCACAGCCCTGCACTGGCAACGACATCTACCGACGGGAGCGAAACTGTATTGTCGAATAGGTGCTCACGTTGGACTTGTTTTATAATAATGTCATGAAACCGAACACTCTAATCATCACCGGGCTATTTCTAGCGCTTCTCCTTCCGCCCGTTACGCATGGCCAGGAGCCTTGGGATGTCGAGCAAATTTTTTTGGCTACTAACGAAAGGGAGGTTCAACTCGTCGACGAACAAGGAAATGCAGTCAAATCCTATGAAAGAGGCTATGTCGGAAACATTCTCAGTGTATGGGATGACATACAGGAGGTCAGCAGCTATCGCGCGGCGCTCAAGTTTGCGCCTGGAAAGTCTCCAAACGCTTATGCGGGGAAATCAAATGGAGAAAAAATTGTTGCTGTAAATTTCGGGATGATCGAACTGCTCGAAACCGATTTCGATGCCTGGGCGGGACTACTGGGACATGAAATCGCGCACCTAAAGTTAAATCACCAACGGGAGGCATTGAAAAGAAAAATCCCGCTTAAAATCGTAGATTGGCTAGTTGAGCGATCTGATCCATCAAAAGCCGTTGGTTTTGCTAGCAGCTTGATTACGAACAGCATCGATATGAACTACAGCAGGAAACATGAGCGAGAAAGCGATTACTCTGGCACCGTGTGGGCCTATCGGGCGGGTTATGACCCCATGGGAGCGGTAAGTCTGCATCAGGCGCTGGCAAAAGAAGAAAAAATTGGCGAAGTGCCTTTTTTACGATCGCATCCAACGAGCAAAGAAAGAGTGGAAAATTTGACAAAGCTTGCGTGGGAATTAAAAAATCGAGATTAGACAATGGGTTACAAGCGACCGCTAAAATATTGCACCAAAATAACACATCTTATTGATAGTTAAAGAAAAATTTTTATTTTCTTGTTGAAATGTTAACAATAGTAACATATGATTATCGGGCTCTCATTCTGTGGTACGACTTGAAGTTTTTAACTTTTTGTTCGGTTGATTGAGAGCTAACCCCCCCTTCTATTCTTCTTCAGCTATAAAAAAAGGTTTTTTCACTCTCATAATTGACACCTACTACCTTGTCATGGCAAAAACTGCTTTACCTTTCATAAATCGTCTCGCACCGAGGAAAGATTATGGCTAACATGAAGAACGCTAAATGGGTGGTGAAGTCGCACCCTGAAGCAGATCTGTCTGAAGACAATTTCGATTTAATTTACGACGAGGTCCCAGAACCTGATGCCGGCCAGGTATTGATCAAAACCAAGACGCTTGTGATTACACCGCCCCTCAGAATGGCTGTCGGAAGCGGTGGGATTACCGGAAGCGTTGTGCCCGTCGGGGATATGATGCGAGGAACAGGACAGGGCGAAATTATCGTCTCGAACCATCCAGATTTTTCAGTCGGCGATGTCGTTTCGGGCGCCTTCGGTTGGCAGGAGTATTCTATTTCGGATGGGAAGAAACCGTTTCCAATCGAGAAAATAGAAGCAAGGGCCGGGCAACCACTCAACACCACCATGCATATTATGGGCGCAAGCGGAGCGACCGCCTATATCGGCTTTTATGATCTCGCCAAACCAAAACCTGGAGACATTGTTTTGGTTTCGGCCGCGGCGGGCACCGTGGGCTCCATCGTTTGTCAACTGGCGAAGCACTCGGGGTGCAAAGTAATCGGCATTGCAGGAAATCAAGTTAAGTGTGATTTCCTAGTCAATGAGCTCGGTATTGATGGCGCAATCAACTACAAAAACAGTGACGTCGCCGAGGAACTCAAAGCTCTTTGCCCTAAAGGGATTGATATCTACTTTGATAACGTTGGCGGCGAAATCCTTGATCATGCGCTGGACATCATCAGGCCGCGAGCTCGGGTTATTCTGTGTGGTGCAACGTCGCAGTACGAGGCCGACGGCAGTTGGTATGGGCCAAAAAATTATTTCAACCTCGTTTATCGCGAAGCGATCATGCAGGGCTTTTATATTTTTAATTATCGGGATAGGTTCCCTGATGCCTACCGACGACTGAGCGACCTTATCAATCAAGGCGCACTTAAGTACAACGAGGATATATTAGACGGTATCGAATCAGTCCCTTCTGCGTTAGTGCAAGTCCTATCCGGTGAGAACTTCGGTACTCAGCTAGTAAATGTCTCGCAAGAAAGCTAATTGCGAAGCGAAGGTGATCAGACCCTTAATAATGTGTCTTTATATAGCGTGTCTAAGTGCTTTTGGACAAGCAAATGCAGAGAAATCCAAGACCATATCGCAAAGCGAATTCGAAGAGATTTTTAGCGAAGTCAAAAATTGGGGAAGATGGGGACAAAAAGACCAACTCGGCACCGTTAATTTTATTTCGGACAGACAGGTCGCAAACGCCGCAGACCTAGTTAAGCTCGGTTTGACCGTTTCATTAGCCAATGATCTCAACAAGGTAGAGGACATCAACAATACAAACTTTTCGCCTCTGCCCTTGCCTAAGTTAGCGGGTCCATTCGTTCAGAAGACCTTTTCTTTTCCAACCGCGCATGCCGATGTCACGGGTGCGCTCGACCGTTTTGAAATATTTCATCACGGCTTCGCTCACTCCCACCTTGACGGGCTGGCACATTTCTCGTGGAAGGGAAAAATTTATAACGGGTTTCATTTTGAAATCGTGAAGGATCAACTGACGCAATTGGGTATTGAACAAATTGGAGAGAAGGGTCTGATCTCAAGAGGAATACTTGTAGATTTCCCCCGCTTCAAAAACGTCAGTTACCTTCAACCAGGTCAATTAATTACTATCGATGACTTTCTACTTTGGGAAAAGAGGACTGGTTTGAAGCTGAAAAAAGGCGACATCCTGCTAATTCGGACCGGTCGTTGGAAAGCGGTGGAAGATTTAGACGAGTGGCAATTCAGCACGCTCGCGGCCGGGATACACCCTACGGTAGCGAAGCTCCTCCACGAAAGAGAGATCGCTGTGATTGGTTGTGACGGCGTATCGGACCGCAACCCTTCAAGTGTGGACGGTATTTCTGATCCCTTTCACATATTGAGCTTGGTGGCGATGGGGATGCCTATATTGGACAACCTTAACTTGGAAGAAGTCAGCGAGATTGCGGATAGAACGAAGCGATATACATTTATGTTCACTGGCGCCCCGCTCAGAGCAAAGGGAGCAAGTGGATCACCTATGAACCCAATCGCAGTCTTTTAGTCTGGTTCAATTTGCTCTGGCTAAAACTTGACTCCAACACCCAGGGTAAATTGATTGTTTTTTTCTTCAGCCTCACGGTTACCCACCTCATCTTCAAACTCGTCACGGGTGTGGGTAAATCGTCCTTCCAAAAATATCCTCTCGTTGATTTGATATCGAACTGGGATGCTGATCTCAAAGGACCAGTTGCTCTCGCTTTCCTGGTCGACTGCTAAGACGTCAATCTTCTGCTCGTCCTTCGATTTGTATGCCATCGAAAGGTCTGCACCGTAACTCCATGCTCCTGAGTAGCCCCAAACCTCTATACCGAGAGGCACCTTGGTCACCTCCTGATCAACCGAGATATCAACGCCGAACGCGTTTAAATCGTTTTCTGCATCAAAACGAATGTAACCGGTGTAAGGCGTGATCTCGACTAGGCAATCCTCCGCATCACACAACTGATACCCGATCTTGAGTTTGAGTTCGTCCGCGTCATAGTCGGTGTCTTGACCGTCGGTCAGGGTGTACTCCCCATTGCGAGATTGGTAACCCAGCTCGACCATCAAATGATTACTGAAGTGATGCTTACCAACAATTTCCCAGGAATCAAGGTCACCGTCCAACGGAAAGTCTCCGTCCGAGCCACCACCATTTAATATACCAAGGTTTAGCATTACCTCGGTCCTCGATTCACCAAAACTAGTGAGAGGTATCAGGCTAAGGAAAAACACTAAAAGATATTTCATTGATGTCTCCTGTCAGCGTTAAAAGATTAAACTAGATTGTAGAATAAGAAAAATAGAGATCAAGCGAGCGCACGAAAGATTTTTTCTATGCATTCGGCTCATAGAACATCGAACTTCGCCCGGCATCAATGATGAGGTCATGGCTTGTGACAAATTGTCCGGCATCACTAGCAAGATAAAGCGCACCCTCTGCGACATCCCTCGGATAACCTGACCTGCCCAAAGGCACTGCCTTAGCCAGATTCGATTCTAATTTTTTCATTTTTCTTTGGTTCTCTTCATCGGAAAGCGTGTTAGCGCGCTCGGAGCCGCCATAAAAAATGGGCGTCGCGATCGCGGCCGGAGAGATTGAATTCACTCTGATATTAAACGGGCCAAGCTCTATGCCCGACATTTTTGTAAAATGAGTGACCGCCGCCTTGAGCGCCGAGTAGATCAAACCGCCCTGCCGATAACGCAGGCCCGCGATACTGGAGTTGTTGATAATTACTCCACCGCCATTCTCTTTCATCGGCTCGATCACGTAGCGTGTGCCGAGCATGACGCTAGATAGAAGCAACCTCACCCCTTTATCGATATCCTCCTGCGTGATCCGGTCCAGCGGGGCATCTGCCGGGCCACCCGCATTGTTAAACAACACATCGATTTTTCCGAGTTCTTTCTTTGTGTGCTCAATACTTGATCTGATCTGCTCTTCGTCAGAGACATCTGCCTCGAAAAACTCAACGGAATTGCCTAACGATTTAGCCAGGGCCTGTCCTTTTTGAACAGACCGCCCGGTAATAACGACCCTCGCACCCTCCTCCGCGAATAACCGAGCAGTTTCAGCACCAATCCCGCTGGTACCTCCCGTAATAAGAACGCATTTATTTTCAAGACGTTTCATAGATGTCTCCCTAAACGATTAATTTCCTGACTCATAGCAAGAGAAGTTGAAGAAGGTCTCGCCGTTAACGTAGTTAAGATTTAGTAACCGAAGGTCCTCAGGCGGCGACGTAATCCTTAGGCTGGCGGTGCCGTTCCACCGAGCACCAATCGCGGTTGATAGCTGGCTGCGGTTACTCCAGACATGGCTCTTCGCGGGCAAGGAGTCGACCAAGACCTGATCGGCGCTGCCGACCGCGGTGCCGGTGTCATCAAAGAGGGTGCCTCGGATGTTGGTCAGGTCAGTGCTCCCGATGTTGATGAACCTGACGTAGCTGACGTCGGTCTGATTAAACCCGCCGACGTTGTGAACCTGCTCCGTTCGCACGCAGTTGGTATTACTGACCAGCCCGCTGGGACTCTCCAGCTTAGTCATGAGTTCAAAGGAAGCCATACCAGTGACGTCTAACACCGCGGGGCCGCTCCAAGGCGAGATGTTAAAGACGCTCTCTATGTCTGCCGACGAAATGATTAGTCGTCCCTTCGCGGGCACGGTGCCTGAGTGCAGGGGTTGGTCTGCGGACCCTACCTGAACTCCATCACTCCCATACAGGGTACCCTTATACTCTTGAGGTGAATCTGACGTATTGACCAGGTGCGTCAAAGACACATTCGCGCTGGTCGAGGTCGTCTGCAAATATGCCCGGGCGATGTACCTTCCCCAGATTACAACTCTACCGTTTCCGCTAGGATTGTCTCTTGTCTGATTCACTAGCACACTCGCCTTTTCTCCACACGAGAAGTTAAAGAAGGTGGACTCATCCGTCACAAAGTTAAGGTTAAGCAACTTGAGTCCTGGTACCGGGTTGACTTCCAGCATGCCCTCGCCATTCCACTCGGCGCCGATCAAGCTGGAGAGGCGGTCACGGCTGACCCAGGTCTGTTGGTAAGGATCAAGCTTTGGAACCAGTCTTGTGTTCGCTGTGCCGACGACGCTGCCGTCTGCGGCGTAAAGGGTGCCCGTGACTGCACCGGTCGTGTTCGCGCCAGTATTAATCAGACGGACATAAGATAAGTTATCAGAGTCAAAGCCTTCGAGGTTTAAGACTCGGTTATCTCTGACGCAGTTGGTGTTGCTTACGAGACCGCTCGGGCTCTCGAGTTTAGACATCAGGTCAAAGGTGCTGTCGCCTTGTATGGTTAACATCGCTGGGCCGCTCCAGGGTGCGATCTCGAAGATGTCCTCGAGATCAGAGGAGGTGAGGCTGAGCCTTCCCATCGACGGGACGTTGCTGCCCAGGACGGGCTGGTCTAATCCAACCTTCTCGCCTGACCCACCACGCAGTATCCCTCTGAAGGTTTGTGATCGTTCAGATGTATTAATGACGTCCAAGGTGCTGATGTTCTGACTCGCTGACGTCGTCTGTAGGTACTGGGTGACCACTCGCTTGCTCCAAGACGAAAAGGAAAGATCAAAGGGAATACTTTTCACGTCATCTTCCAGTCCCCAGCAGACAACACCGGTGTCGTCGAGTGCGCAGGTCGAATCTCTTGAGGCGTCAAGTATTCTTGAGGGATTGATAAGAAAAGGAACCTCCGTCTCTCCGTGATTATTTTGTCCCCAGCATTTGACACCCTGATCGTCTAATGCGCAGACGTGATAACCGCCAGCAACCACTTGTCTCGGATTGACTAAACGGGGCTGATCATACGAACTTCTATTGTTGTATGAACGGAACCCATTGTTCCAACATGGCACCCTGCCCTCGTCAATAACACACGCGTGAAATTTTCCTAACGTGATGCTGGTTGGATTGACAAATTCGGGTACTTCCAAGATACCGTCCCCACCCCCTTCGGGCCCCCAGCAGACGACACCTGTATCGTCAATTGCGCACATCCAATTCATGTTACCTGCTAGTTCTCTGGGATTTACCAAGGCAGGAACGTTCTTTACGACGGCGTCTACGTCATGACCGCCCTCAACTTCTTCGCTCCAACAAACCACTCCGCTCTCATCCAACGCGCAAACAAAGTCTTTAAAACCTACGTCCCCAACGTACACGATTGAAGGGTTGCTCAGACTTGGTTTTTTTTCTTTATGCATCGCCATGAAATTTCGATCGCCCCAACAAACCAAGCCCGTATCATCAATTACGCAAGCCCCTCCGTAGCCTAAAGACACCTGACGAGGGTTTACAAGGTCGGGAATATCGTCAAAAAAGGTCCTAAGGTTCCAACATCTGAGCCCATTATCGTCAATAGCGCAGCCTCTATCCTGGCTGTCTCCGTAATCAAAATCGTAAGGAGCGCTGATAAAATCGGCTGACCGGTTGATACCTTTTCCACCACCGGATTGGCCAGAGCCGCTTCCCGAAGAGCCGCCGTCGGAAGAACCGCCATCTCCAGATGAGTCACCTGCTCCAGTGTCTTCGTCTTGGTTGTCTGTGCCCTCTTCGTTAGATTGTAAAGGCAACTCAACAATGAACGTTAATCTATTGCTCCGATTAATATCGTTCCACTGGCCCGCCAAACCATATGCTGAGGCCGACGAAGATCCGAACGGCCAGTTCTCTAGACCTAACGCCAGACCATCCTGGTTGTTGTTGTAGTTGTCCGGTTCTCGCCTTCCCCAGTTCGTATAAGTGAACGGGTCCCCATTAACCCAAACCCAAGTCCCCTCGCGACTAGAATCGTTACCACCAAGCCAAACGTAAATCGCTCCTCCACCGTCAGAGGCCGTTCCAAGTGATGGATCAGTATTACCTTGGACCATTGAATAGACGAAATTTTGCTCAGCTGAGGAATTTATTACCACGAGATGGCCCCCAAGCGACTCAGCTTGAGCTTGAGCTTCTGCTTGCGTCTTTCGCTCTTTAATCCAGCGGTATTCTTTACCGCCGTACTCCTCTGCCAAGGTGATGGGAGCCAAAACAAGGCTAACGACGATAAGAAGTAGGCTCCTCAGAATGGGCTTGCCTAAGTATGCTTTCAAGAAAAACAACATTGCCACCTTCCTTTCCTTGTAACGATGAGTAGGAGCCGGGCGAAGGTGATCTAACACCGCATCAAAAAATTATATCTCGCCTATACGTTTTTCTTCGTTCACCACCCTAGCGCCAAGAAACACAAGATAACCTGCTAGCGGAAGGATTGCCAACGGCGCGGCGGCGATTGAGACCCCGAGGAGAACTAGCCCATTGAAAAGAAGCCCCCCTGACGCGTCACCAAACCGGTTCATGAAGGTGTCAATGAACACAGTGGATTTATATTTCTCCTCTTTCTTTAGGGTCGTGTATACGCTCTCCCTAGCGGGTTTGTTGAGCGCATACTCAAACGGCCTCATCACCGCCGAGATAACTAGAAAAATAAGCACCCCAGTCCCAGAGAGGAAAACATCGGACAGGTAACCCGATATCATTAAGAAGGCAGCACCAAACAAGACACCGTAACTGACAAGCACGAACCTAACCCCAAGCCACCCGCTTCGCAAGACAAAGCCCGCAACAAACAGTTGGATCAAGAAGGACACCGGGGTGACGATACTGTCCGCCAGGGCAAAGACCTCTCGTTGGACCACGACGTCGTCGGTGTAAGCACTAATTATCTCAAGCCCAAAGAAATAAAGCGCCGTCGCAAGGCACGTCCACACGAACGCATAAAACAGCATCTGCTGGATCAGAGGGTTAGCTTTTATCTGCTCAATCTGCTCGGTGAATTGCGGAAGAAACGCAGCAACTGGTTCGGTCACCGCCGGTGATGATTTCTCAGTGATTAGCCGGGACGAGAAAAAGATACCAACCATCAACGCACCCGACGCAAGCAGCATCGCCGTCATTGGCGAGTCAGAAAGAAACAGATAGACCGATTGCGAGCCAACCCAGGCGCCTGCCGAGCCGCAAGCGCTCACCACCCCAAAATATTTTTTTGCGTCGTCGGTGTTGAAGCAGTTAACCGCCCTCGCCCAGAACACGGACACGACGAAAAAATTAAAGACGTTGTACCAAACATAAAAACTGGCGCCGACCCAGTAATTGTTGGGAAACACATAGTTAAAGAGCGCGTAGAGAAAAAGATTAGTAACAAAAAACCCGTAGATAAAGAGCACAATTTTTGACTCCTTTATCTTTGAGACGAGCAAGGAGTAGATGCCGTTCGCTATCAACATGACCAGAACAACGAGAAGCAAAAAGAAAGTAAGATCAGACGTCCCGATCTGAGCCGCCACCGCGCTGCGAAATGGTCGCATCACGAACAGCGAGTAAAGCACCACGAAGAAGAACCCGCCGCAAAACAATAGATTTTTATTAATACTCATTTTCACTCTATTCTGGTAGATTTTTTACCTAACACCAAAGACGACTAGTCTAACGTTTTTTATGTCAGAACTTACAGAAGAAGAAAAAAGCCGCATCATTGAGATGGCTTGGGAAGACCGCACGCCATTCGATGCAATCAAAGCCCAATTCATGCTCCCTGAACAGGAAGTCAAAGAGCTCATGCGCTCGGAACTCAAAACGGGTTCATACAAAGCTTGGAGAAAAAGGGTGTCCGCTAGAAAAACCAAGCACCTGGCCAATCGAGATTTTGCTGTTGGAAGGCTAAACGCGAAAACTCAAAATAAAATCAGAAAGCCCAAGTAGTTAGGAGAGAGGAATGGAAATTTTGCGGACACCCGATACCTGTTTTTCTAACCTCTCAGACTTCCCCTTTGAACCGCATTACACTCAGATAAAAACCCATGACGGCAGCGATCTGCGAGCCCATCATATTGATGAGGGAGCAAAAGGGGCACCGCTTGTTCTCTGTATGCACGGGCAACCTGTCTGGAGCTACCTGTACCGCAAGATGATTCCTTTTTTAAATGCTGACGGGCTACGGGTTATCTGCCCTGACCTCGTCGGCTACGGGAAATCAGATAAACCTGCGTCAAGGGACGACTACAGTTACGAGCGCCAAGTCGACTGGATGGGGCAGTGGCTAGAAAAAAACGACTTGTCCGGAATCACCTTTTTTTGGTCAGGACTGGGGCGGGCTGATTGGCTTGCGCTTGGTGGTGAATCACCCCCACCGCTTCGACCGGGTCGTCATTTCAAATACAGGCCTGCCCTACAACCCCAACTCGCCCGAGAGTCTGGTCCAGGAGATAGAGGAATTCCGAAACAACGCGCCCACCCCTGGGCTACTTGAAATGAGAAGAGCGCTGAGTCAGATGGGCACCGACCCTGCGCGAAAATTCGCTTTTTGGCAAAAATTCTGCTGGGAAACTGCCGACATGCCGATCGGCCTCATGATGTCTATCATGATGGAGCGTCCGCCCCGTGCCCTTCTAGCCTTAAAATTCTCACTTTACAAGTTAGGGTTTTTATCGCCCTTTCCCACCTCTCTCGCAAGAGGTTACGACGCGCCCTTCCCCGATGCCTCCTTCAAGATGGGACCAAGGGCGATGCCAAGCTACGTCCCAACGCTATCCACGTCACCGTCACTGGAAGAGCAACGAAAGGCCTGGGAATTTTTTGAGAACTTCGAGAAACCCTTTGTCTGTGCCTTCTCCGACAATGACCCGGTCACGGCAGGCGGCCGGGCTCAATTTCTCGACAAAGTTCCCGGGACAAGAGGATTAGACCACCCAACAATTCCTGGCGGAGGACACTTTGTGCAGGAGAGCGCGCCAGAGAAGATATCCTCCGTCATATCGTCACTGATAAGAGCAAGCTAGAACTTTTACAGTAAGCCCCGATTAAAGCCCTTCCAAATATGACGAGCTAGATACGAACGGTAGGGCGCAGAGGCCGACAGGATAGATTCTCTAGTCTTCTCGTTGCCCCCAGAAAGGACCTCTATTCCCTTCCTGATCGCAAGATCTCCATCTGGCCAAACGTCCTTGTGCGCAAAAAAAGACATCGCAACCATATCAGCCGACCACTTCCCGAAACCCCAAAGCGACGTTATACATTCGACCAGCTCATCGTAGTTTTTTTTGAACAGCATCTGCTTGGATATCTGCCCGGACTCGAAAACCTCCACCATGCAAGAGATAGCTTTTACTTTGTTGCGAGAGAGCCCAGAGCTAGCTCGCAATGCCGCAGGCTTTGCCAAAAACAATTCCTCAATCGAACAATTATTTTCTTCTAATAGGGTTTCGATTTTCTTCCAGATACTGTCTGCTGCTTTCGTCGAGAGCTGCTGCCCCGCCACCACTTTCGCTAAATGTGCGACCAGATCTTTTGATCGTTTTGCTCTTATTGAAACTATCCCGTTAGCCTTAATCAGCTCATGCGTTGATTTGTTTTGGCGATTTCTCTCCAGTAACAGCCTGTGAATATTACTCGACAAATGATTACTGCCTTTTTAAGTTGAGGAAACCGAGTTGGTCTCTTTTAAAAACCTTCCCACGTCACAACGCCAAGAGTGATCTGGCGGCGTTTCAAACTGTAATATCTCTTTCGCTCTATAAATTGCCGCTTCGACCCAATCGTCATTGCCTTGATATTCAATAATCGCAGTTTTGAACTTCATGGTCGCCGTCGACGGGTCCTCATCTATCATGCCGTTGTACCCAAGGTACTGGCCATCAACATAAAGGAAGTAGCCAATGTCTGAGACCTGAAATCCCTTTCGACGAAGAATCCATTGGTACATCTCCATCTGGCGCTTGTAACTGATCTTCCAAAAATCCTCGAGAAACTCCCTGTCCAAGGGCTTAGGTTGGTTGGAAAGTTGTGCCGTGCTTTTGTAGTCAACGACGTGGAGCTCGCCGGTGGTCGTGCTCTCCCAGACATCGTCCAACCCGCCACCGAACAAAATATTGGTCTCTTCGTGCACCGTGTTAAAGTTCTTCGGACTCGCCCCGAACTGAGTTGAGGACTCCCATTTTTTTAGGTCCGCGTGATCGAAGGGACGCAAATCACCGTAGCCATGAGCCTGCATAATAGGGTGGGGACCCTTACCGCGGAACTGGTCGAGATCTCTTTTAAGAAGCGTGTCGGTATTAGTGTTTAAGTTAAAACCGGGCATGCCTATCGGCTTTACCCCCGCCTTTTTTTCCAGCCAAAAGCAAGCCTCGCACTGCTTCATCATCTCGATTTTACCCCTAGACAACTCGAACGGAGCCGGATGAAGAGGCGTATAGGCGCCGCGGTGCCTAGATGAATATGATCCATCTTTTTTAATGTTGGCCATGGCGTTCAACTCACAACTAAGAGAACTAAGCTACTTGTCCTTGAACTCAGGAAATTTTTAAAGCACAGGTAAGAACCCTAATACTTCAAAAAACCACGCTACGAGTATCCCACATGAACCAAGTCACCGCATCAAAAAATAAAGTGTCCCTGATTCTTGTTAAGGAACGAAAAACTTGATTTCCGAACCAATCGCGAGCAAAAAACAGCTATACTGCAGCCTCGATTTTACTGTAAATA
>CACFLG010000023.1 GCA_902567095.1 uncultured OM182 clade bacterium | reverse complement strand
TTTGTAAGAACTAGGACTTATTATCCAGAGCTCGGACTGCTTCAGGTCAGCGATGGCGAGCATTGCTTTTTGTTTGATCCGTTAATCCTCGATTTAAATATTTTTTCTGAGATACTTCTGAACAAAAACACTACGAAGGTACTTCACTCTTGCTCGGAAGATCTTGAAGTTTTCCAGCACGCTTTCGGAGTTTTACCAAGACCCATCTACGATACTCAGATTTCGAGCAGTTTTTTAGGTTTTTCTGTAAGTTACCAGACATTGGTTGAGCACTATCTTTCGCTCCGCATAGAAAAGGATCAAACGAGATCTAATTGGTTAGCAAGACCTCTCTCAAAGCGCCAGTTAGACTATGCAGCGCAGGATGTTGTTTATCTCTATGAAGTATATAAGATCCAACAATCTGCGATAAACGAGACGCATAAAGCCGACTGGATAATATCTGATCTAGAGAAAATTGGCTTTGATATCCCCACAATAACTCCAGCCGAGAACTACTATTTAAAAATAGGTAACCTTTCGAGATTTTCTAGGAGACAACTCAATCTGTTAAAGCTCTTATTTGCATGGAGAGAGAAAAAAGCCAGAACTAAGAATCGTCCCAGGAATAGAATTATTGAGCAAAAAATTTTAGTGAATATTGTGAAAGAGAAGCCTATCGATGACGCAGGACTTTTGCGAGCGGGATTGCCGAACTCACAAGTTAAAAAATACGGCTCGGAACTAAGATATCTAGTATCTTTTAATGATTCATTCGAAGAAGATGAGCTTCCCCCTGAGATTTTACGAGATAACTTTAAAATCGATAATAAAAAGGTGCGAATGCTTCAAGGGGTTGTGGAGGATCGAGCAAAAGAGGAGGGAATAGCTTCAGAGATACTATGCAGAAAAAAGAGCCTGGAGGCTCTCCTTAAATCAAAAGAGGTTTCAGGAGAGTATCAATTGCCCGAGTCTCTTTTAGGGTGGAGAGAAGGAGTTGTCGGAAAACATCTTTTAGCCTTTTTAGAGGGAGAGGAAAAATAAACAGTTATAATTGAATGTTTGTGGGTTTTAATGCTTGTTTTGGTTTTAGGAGACCGCAATTGAGTGAGTTTTGGTCGAAGAAAAAACTTCATGAAATGAATGAAGAGGAATGGGAGTCTCTTTGCGACGGTTGTGCTAGATGTTGTCTTCACAAGTTCGAAGAGGTCCAAGAAAAAAACTTCTTTTACACAAGCGTGGTGTGCAGGTATCTGGATCAATCGTCGTGTTCTTGCTCTGAATACTCCCGCAGAGAAAAATTAGTGCCAAACTGCGTAAAAATGACGTCAGCTAACTTAGAAACATTGAAATGGATGCCATCAACTTGCGCGTATCGAAAAATATCTGAAGGCAAACCGCTAGATTGGTGGCATCATCTGATTTCCGGGTCAAAAGAAACTGTTCATGAAGCAGGGATTTCTGTTAAAGAAAAATGCGTTTCCGAGTTGCACGTTCACCCAGATGATATAGAGGATCAAAAAGTTCATTGGGTGCATCCATGATGGATATCGAATATCAAATTGCTTGGGGCGTATACTTGGGAGCGGGGCTTATATTTTTTTCTCTTTGGTGCTGGGCTAGCCAATTTATTGCTTCTAGTGTTCTGCGTGGCGTGACAGGCGCAACTCTGTTTTTTCTGATATTTCTGCCATGGAATTTGCCAGGCGAGAGTGGTTATTATGCGCCAGCAAGCCTAGTTGTTGTTTTGGAGTTTTTTATTGGCTCTGGAGATAAAATTGGAGGTGCGCTCTTGGCTCTTGCTCTTAGCATCGGAAGCGCTGCTGTCTTTTTTGTTCTCAGAGGGATTTTTAAACGTTAATGGCTGTGTTTAGTTGGCTCACTATAATCTTTAAGCTTTTCACTAGCTTATTTCGCAGCCAAGCGTTATATTTTTGGCCTTTGTTATGTTGGGAATTTATCAATGAAATTTTCTAGTACTTCAACCTATATCGCTACAGATGAACTGCAGATGGCCGTGAACGCTGCGGTCCAACTTGAGCGTCCTTTGTTAATAAAAGGTGAGCCCGGAACCGGAAAGACCATGCTAGCGGAGGAAATAGCTTCTTCGCTTGAGATGGAGCTAATATCTTGGCATATAAAATCTACTACCAAGGCACAGCAGGGGCTCTACGAGTACGATGCAGTGTCTCGACTACGAGACTCTCAATTGGGCGATGACCGTGTCCACGATATAAAAAATTACATTGACAAGGGTAAGCTTTGGGAAGCGTTTGCTAGCGAAAAACGGGTGGTGCTTTTAATAGACGAGATAGATAAAGCAGACATAGAGTTTCCAAATGATTTGCTTCTTGAACTAGACCGAATGGAGTTCCATGTATACGAAACCGGGGAAACAATAAAAGCGAAGCAACGACCCGTGGTAATCATCACCAGTAATAACGAGAAAGAATTGCCAGATGCCTTTCTTAGAAGATGCTTTTTTCATTACATTCAGTTTCCTGACAGAGAAACTATGGCTGATATTGTAGAGGTGCATCACCCTAAGATCAAAAAAGACCTAGTTAAAGAGGCGATGGAGATATTTTTTGATGTAAGGAAAGTTCCAGGACTAAAGAAAAAACCTTCTACTTCAGAGCTTATTGACTGGTTGAAGCTTTTGATGGCAGACGATATTCCGGAGGAGATTCTTACAAATAGAGACACAACGAAAGCTATTCCTCCACTTTATGGTGCGTTAGTAAAGAATGAACAGGATGTGCAATTGTTGGAGAGGCTTGCCTTTATGAACCGGCGACAAAGCAACACTAATTCTTCGGGCCAGTGATCACCTTAGCGTTTGTAGATATGAGAGCGAGATATGCTGATTAATTTTTTTTTCGCGTTAAAGAAAGCGAGGATCCCAGTATCAATAACTGAGCTTCTGCATCTTCTTGATGTTTTGAAAGAGAGGCTAGTGTACGCCGATATTGATGAGTTTTATTACTTCAGTCGGATGGCTCTAGTCAAAGATGAGAGGCATTACGATAAGTTTGATAGAGCTTTCAGTATTTACTTTAAAGGGCTCGATGATCTGTCTAGCCTTATAAATTCTCTTATTCCCGACGATTATTTAAGGCGTGAATTCGAAAAGAGTTTAACGCCTGAAGAGCTTGAAAAAATTAAGTCGTTAGGTGGGCTAGAGAAATTAATTGAAGCCTTTAAGAGAGAGGTTGAAGAAGCTGCAAAAGGAGAAGGAAAAGAGAAAGACAAAGAAGGTAAAGGAGAAGGCGGTACTGGTCCCGAAGGCAAGGGTGATCCTGGCAAAAAAAAGAGACAACGAAGGCAGTGGGACAAGCGGGATTACAAAGCTTACGACGATAATATCGAACTTGGAACTAGAGGAATGAAAATTTCGTTGAGGCGGTTAAGAAAGTTGGCTCGCCAGGGAGCGGAAGATGAGTTCGACATAGATTCCACGATCAGCAAGACTGCTAGAAACGGTGGAATGCTGGACATTATAATGCAAGCGGAGCGAAAAAATACGGTCAAAGTCTTGCTCTTGCTTGACAGCGGAGGCTCAATGGACGCTCACGTTAAAGTTTGCGAGGAGTTGTTTTCTGCAGCGAGAGCAGAGTTCAAGCATCTCGAGGTCTATTATTTCCATAATTTTATTTATGATGGTCTGTGGAAAGAACACAATAGACGAATGAATGAAAGGATTGATACTTTCGATATCTTACACAAGTATACCCATGATTATAAAGTAATCTTCGTGGGTGACGCTACTATGGCGCCTTATGAGATTACCCATTCTGGAGGATCTGTAGAGCATTGGAATGAGGAGGCAGGAGCGATATGGATGCAAAGGTTTTTAGATGCCTTTGAAAAGCTGATTTGGATCAACCCCACGCCAAAGGATACTTGGGAATACTCAACATCTGTAGCGCTAACTGAAAAATTAGTGGAAGACCACATGTATCCATTAACCATCTCAGGTATTGAAGAAGGCATGAATTTCTTGTCCAAGTGAGAGAAGCTTAGATAGAAATATTTCCGCTCGAAAGAGATGCCCCAGTGAAGAAGAATCCCAGTCCCGAATATATCGAAAATATTATATCTCAGGGTATGGTTGCGGATCGCTTTTCCCTTAGGCGAAGTTTAAAAAAAAAACATCTTCGGGACCGGTTAACGGAAGACGCACTCCGTTCCGCCGCTGAAGCGGCGAGGAGGAAAAGCTTAGTCCCAAAAACATTAATTTCCGAAACGCTGCCAATCGCTAAAGCCGTGGAGCAAATTAAAAAGGAGTTAAGTTCTAATCAAGTAATCATTGTGGCCGGCGAGACTGGTTCCGGAAAGAGCACCCAATTGGGAAAAATTTGCCTTGATTTAGGTCAAGGTGTTTTCGGAATGATTGGCCATACTCAACCGCGTAGAGTGGCCGCAAGATCAGTTGCAGCGAGGGTTGCTTCAGAGCTTGGTGTAATTCTAGGAAAGCAAGTCGGCTTTCAAGTTAGATTTGATGTCAAGACTAATACAGACACCTTGATTAAAGTCATGACTGACGGGATATTGCTCAGTGAAATTCAAAAAGATCCGTTCTTGGAAAAGTATGACACTTTGATAATTGATGAAGTTCATGAGCGGACGCTGAATATAGACTTTCTGCTTGGTTATTTAAAAACGCTCTTAAAAAGACGACAAGATCTCAAGTTAATCATTACTTCAGCGACTATCGATGTCGATAGATTCTCTGAATATTTTTCTGGAGCCCCGATAATACGAGTCAGCGGGAAAATGTTCCCGGTAGAAGTCAAATACCGGCCAGTGGAACCTCTTTTAAAATCAGAAACGAGCGAAAACGATATGGTTTTAGAGGTTCTCGATGAAATTTGGCAAAAACCAAAAGGAGATGTTTTAGTATTCTTACCCGGAGAGAGAGAAATAAAAGATCTCTCGGACGTATTAAAAAAACACAAAACTAGGTTTGAAGTTTGCTCCCTTTTCTCGCGTTTACCAAGTGCAGAGCAGGATAAGATTTTTGAACCGCATACTACCCGAAGAGTGATTTTATCTACAAACCTTGCGGAAACCTCATTGACTGTCCCGAGCGTTAGATATGTCATTGATCTGGGGCTTGCGAGAATTTCACGCTATAGTCACCGATCCAAAGTTCAGAAGCTTCCAGTAGAAGAGGTTTCTCGAGCAAGTGCAGATCAGCGAAAAGGTCGATGTGGGCGCGTAGCGGATGGGATATGTTTTCGTTTGTTCTCGGAAGAGAACTTTGATCTTCGGTCAGCCAATACCGCACCAGAAATACAAAGAACGAATTTGGCTTCTGTAGTTCTTCAAATGTTGCAACTAAAATTAGGCGAGATTGATCGATTCCCATTTCTTGATCCTCCATCGGAAGGTCAGATAAACGCTGCGTTCGTCCTCCTTCGAGAATTAAATGCTGTAGAGAAATCTCGGCAACTTACAAAAATTGGGAAAAAGATGTCTGGGCTTCCGTTGGATGTTCGCTTTTCCCGTATGTTGATTAGCGCCGGTCAATTCGGATCTCTGAATGAAATTCTCATTATCGTGAGCGGCCTATCGATTAAGGACCCTCGAGAGCGTCCTGAGGATTATAAAAACTTAGCGGATCGCAACCATAAAAAATGGGAAGACAAAAAATCTGATTTTCTTAGTTATTTAAATTTGTGGAGTGCGTTTGAAGAGAAACAAAATCTGTTGAGTAAATCTGGGTTGAGAAAATACTGTCGGTCGGAGTTTTTATCGCTACCGAGAATGTTAGAGTGGAGACAGTTGCGCTCACAACTCTTGTCTTTGTCAAAAGACAAAGGATTAAGACTTAATTCAAAGAAAGCCTCATATGCTGCGATTCACAAGGCAATACTTTCTGGCTTATTGGGCAACATAGCAATTAGAACTGGCGAAAATGAGTACGTAGGCGCAAGGAATAAAAGGCAATATATATTTCCGGGTTCCTCTCAATTCTCTGTCAGGCCAAGTTGGATTGTTAGTGCGGAGATTTTAGAGACTACCCGGGCCTTTGCGAGATGTGTAGCTCAGATAGACAGAGCTTGGATTGAGCCTTTGGCAGGTCACGTGTTGAAAAGAAGTTATAGAGACGCCTGTTTTGAGCCAGAATCGGGCCAGGTGCTCGCGACCGAGGAAGTGAGTCTTTACGGGATATCAATTGTGGCGGGGAGAAAAGTGGACTTTGGGTCCGTGAACATTGAAAACGCGAGGCAGATTTATATTCAAAATGCTCTGGTAAAAAGATTGTCTCGCACAAGATTAAGCTTTTTCAAAAAAAACATGCGCTTGCTTGGCGAGGCCGAAACTCGAGAAGCGAAAACAAGGCGTAGTCACATGTTGATATCAGACGCAGAGATTTATGATCTATACCAGAAAAACCTTCCACCAAATGTTTGCAGTGATTTAGATTTACATAAACTACTTAAACAGAAGCCTGATATTTCTGTTCGACTTGAACTTCGTCCTGAAGAGGTGCTACTTGATCAGATAGATGCTGAAATAGAGCTGTATCCCGACTACACCGTAGTCGAAGGAAACAAACTCCCTCTGAATTATAAGTTTGAACCTGGGCAGCCTGAGGACGGGGTAACCATTGATATTCCTTTGAAGGTTCTAAGTTTGGTGAAAAAGGAAAGAGTAGATTGGCTTGTGCCTGGGCTTGTAAGGGACAAATGTATCGGACTTATTAAATCTCTTCCAAAGAAAAAAAGAAAAAACTTTATTCCGATTCCTGAAACTATCGAAAGAGTTCTTAAAGATTTTCACTTTGTTGGAAAAACACTCGAGGAGTCTCTCTCAGAGAAATTATTCATGATCTCTGGGATTTCTATTCAAACGGAAGATTTCCAATCTCATTTCCTGGACCAGCACCTCAAAACAAATCTAAGAATCCTGTCAAATGAGGGAAAAACTCTTGGAATCGGCCAAGATGTAGATGAACTAAAAGATCGATTTCTTGAGGCAAAAGCTCTGGGAAAGGACAAGACTATAAGACATAGCATTGAAGGACGCGGTTATACAGAGTGGAGTTTTAGTGCACTTCCAGAATCTATCGAAATACAGGAGGGAACTATTAGATTGGTGCTCTATCCATCCATAATAGATTGTGGTGACTCGGTCTCTGTAGAGTTGCGCGAGACAAAAGATATAGCTTTAAGAGACACAAAGAGGGGACTCTTCCGTCTATATGCCCTTAGATTTTCAAAGATTTGGAAAGAAATGAGTAGGCAAATTCCTCGCTTTGATGAATTTTCGATTTTTTATGTTAGAAGAGGAAATAGAAAAGATTTGATAGAGGGAATTCTGACTGCGACATTTTATTCAACTTTTATAGAGGGACAGTCATTGCCGAGGAATTCACAAGACTTCGAAGAGATGCTCGAGAAAAGAAGCGACTTGTATAGTAATCTCGCGTTAGTTTCAGGTTATGTTGAAACGTGTCTCCGAAAAACGATGCTGATAGAAGATCTGCTTCCGCATCAGACCCACCCCGATACCTGTCTTGATATATCGAGGCAATTGCAGAACTTGATGCCCAAGAAATTCCCCAATGGACTGGCTTTAGAGCGTCTTCAGGAATATCCGCGATATATTAATGGAATTTTATATCGGCTTGAAAAATTAGGATTGAGCAGTCAACAAGACCTCGAACGTATGAAGAAAATCAAAGCCTGGTGGGAACGTTATAGCTTGATTGAAATAACCGTTAATGAAAAAGCTAGAAATTTTCGTTGGCTGCTGGAGGAATACAGGATATCTTTGTTTGCACAATCACTGGGAACCAAGGTTCCTGTTTCAGAAAAAAGGTTGGAAAAAGAATGGCAAAAATTGTCTCGTGGAGAGCTTTGAGTTTAATTAAACTAGTTTTGTTATGTTTATTTGCCGGTCACGCGTTCGCTAACGAAGATCCCTTTGAAGCCGGTAACAGAAAGATACATGGATTCAATGAGTATGCAGATGCTAAATTTTTGAGACCAATTGCAAAAATTTACGAGAGAACTCTTCCAACCAATTTACGCTCTGGAGTGACCAACTTTTTTTCCAATCTCGAGAGTGTCAATAATGCCTTAAATAGCGCATTGCAGATGAAAATAGGCGAGTCCTTGCAAGAATTAACTAGGTTTTGCTTAAACACGACTATTGGTATTGGCGGATTTTTTGACCCTGCATCTCGACTTACAATTACCGATAGTGACGAAGATTTCGGGCAAACTTTTTCTGTTTGGGGTATTGGCAGGGGCAACTATATTGTTCTGCCCTTCTTTGGTCCCAGCACAGTCAAAGACGCGGTCGGATCGAGCCTTGATTTTATTGCAAACCCCACTCGATTGTACAATCCAACTGAACAGCAGTTATTTTTTTCTGCAACAGATGTGGTAAACAATCGAGCCGAGCTCCTTCCAGTCGAAAACGTTGTGTTTGGCGATAAATATCTTTTTTATAAAAACGCTTATTTGCAAAGGAGAGAATTTCTAGAATTGGATGGCCAAGTGGTTGACTCTTTTGATGATGAGTTCTAATCATCTCTGGCGTTTATTTTTAATCTAATGAAATCAGAGTGCGAGAGATTGATCAGATCGGAAATTCTTCTGATTATGTGATCTTCGTATTTGTCTATGCTTCCATCTGCAAACGCTACCTTCCACATAAAGTAAATTAAGTTTTCTTTTTCTTCTCTAGAAAAATTTTGATTTATAAGGCCGGTGAATTGAAAAAGATCATGAGCTTCTTCTGATTGCTCTTGGGCAGCATCTAATATCAATTGACTCTCTTTTGGGTCCACTCCTAAGCTCGACACTAGGATTTGACCTATGACCTCTAATTCAACGGGAGCCTTGTTTTCGTCCGAGCGAGCTACTTCGATCATTAAGGCCGTTGCTGCCAAAATTAAGGTTTGTTCCTTTTCCGATTGTCCTATTTTATCGTCCGACGCAGATGAAGTTATTTTTCTTTCAAAATAGTCAAATAGCTTGTTTAGCATATTTTTTTTCCAGGTTCGTTTTTAGGTTTGCAATTACAGGGTCTAAGTCGGATGCCTTAGGTGATGTTTGAATCATTATTTCATTAATTTCTCGTCTATATTGAGCGGCTTGCGGGATACCGTGAAATAATCCTTGTAGATGTCTAGCCATATATCTAATAGGTGTCCCAGAGGAATTCTCTTTTTCCATATATTCCCGGTATATTGAAATTATTTTGAGGATATCAATCGGCTGGGTTTCGAAGATTTTTTTCTCTAGATCATGAAGAAGTATTGGATTTTTGTAAGCGAGTCGTCCCAGCATAACTCCCTTGTAACTCTTTAGAAGTTGTTGGGCTTCTTTCAAAGTTTTTATACCACCATTAATAAAAAAATGCGCTTCTTCGAAATCTGATTGGATTTTTGAGACGTATTCGTATCTGAGAGGAGGGACTTCGCGGTTTTGCCGTGGTGTCAAGCCTTTTAATATTGCGTTCCTTGCGTGAACGTAGAAATGCCGACAACCTGCGTCAAAAAGAGAAGATATAAAGTTATAGAAAAAATCGTAGCTTTCATTTTTGTCTACACCGATTCTAGATTTTATGGTTACTGGAATATTTACCGCCTCTACCATCGCTCGATAGCATTCAGCAGTTAAATCGGGTTTTTCCATCATGCAAGCTCCAATGCCAGCATTCTGAACTCTGTCACTCGGACAGCCGCAATTTAAGTTTATCTCTTGGTATCCCGCGGCTTCAGCTAGGCTGGAAGCAAAAGCCAACTCCGAGGGCTTGTTCCCTCCAAGCTGAAGTACAACAGGTTCATCAGCGGCATGTGCGAGAAGTTTTTCTTGATCTCCAAAGACTAGAGCCGAAGATGTGATCATTTCGCTAAACAACGTCGTGTTTTTTGCGATCAATCGAAAAAGGTATCTACAATGTCGGTCGGTGTAGCCCATCATAGGAGCTACGCTTAGTATTCTATCAATCATTTTCGATGTTAATCTTTCAGAGCGCTTAGTGTAACATTCTGGCTAAGCTTATTGCATTTCAAGTCATATGAAAGTTAGAACACGCGTAGCACCGTCTCCCACCGGCGACCCTCATGTTGGAACAGCGTACATGGCCCTTTTCAGCTACTGTTTCGCTAAGAAGCACGGGGGCGATTTCATCCTCAGGATTGAAGACACAGATAGTGAACGAAGTTCCCCCGAAGCTGAAAAAAAAATAATGGATGCGTTAGATTGGTTAGGGCTTTCTTTTGATGAGGGGCCCTCAAAAGAGGGGAGGCACGCCCCCTACCGTCAAAGCGAGCGCTCGAGGCTTTACAAAAAATACATTCAGGAACTGCTAGCTTCAGGTAATGCTTTTAGATGTTTTTGTACTCGAGATCGTTTAGAAGAATTAAGAAAATCTCAAATGAGTGAGGGTAAAACCACTAGGTATGATGGGCTTTGCTTAAATCTCTCTGAATCCGACGTTGCCCAAAAGATTTCTAATAATGTGCCTCATGTTGTCCGAATGAGAGTTCCGGATAATGGGAATTGTGTTGTCAATGATGAGCTAAGAGGCGTCATAGAGATCGCTTGGGATCAGGTCGACATGCAAGTTCTGATGAAAACGGATGGAACTCCTACCTATCACTTTGCGGTTGTGGTGGATGATCATTTGATGGAGATAACTCACATCATAAGAGGAGAGGAGTGGATTAACTCAGCACCAAAACATATCAAGCTTTACGAGTATTTTGGTTGGGACATGCCTTCTTTGATTCACATGCCGCTCTTAAGAAATCCTGACAAAAGTAAGCTGAGTAAACGAAAAAATCCCACTGCCATAGATTTTTATAAAGATATGGGTTTCTTGCCCGAGGCATTACTGAACTATTTAGGTATGCTCGGTTGGAGTATGCCCGGAGGCGAAGAAAAGTTTTCGCTAGATGAAATGGTCGCTGATTTTGAGTTAAGTAGAATAACTTTAGGGGCCCCGATATTTGACGTAGAGAAGCTAAAATGGCTTAACGGAGTCTGGCTGAGGTCCTATGATGACGAGAAATATAAAGAAAAACTGATTTCTTGGCTCCAAGAGAAACCTTCAATCAAGAGTATTATTCCTTTGGTAAAAGAGCGAATCGATATTTTTACAGAGATGGCGCCTTTAACCAGTTTTTTCCTGGATGGAATGCCTTCAATCTCTTTAGAGGATTTTGAATCCGTCACACAAGAGCGGGAAGATATAGTTAAGATTCTACAATTTTCGTTATGGTGTCTCGAAGTTCAGACAGACTGGTCCAAGGAGGTTATTCATGATTCTCTAATCTTTCTTGCCGATAATATGAACTTAAAAGTGCGAGAGTTTTTGCGCCCCATATTCATTGCCATATCGGGAAAATCTGTTTCTCCACCACTCTTTGACTCGATGACGATCATAGGGCCAGACATTTGTAAGGCAAGGCTTAAGCACTCGATCGAATTACTTGGTGGGGTTTCAAAAAAGCAGACGAAAAAGCTCGAGAAGATATACAGAGATATCAAGGTTGACTGAAGGAGATATAAATTGCTGAAGCAAGTAGCAGACCTTCTTGAAGAAGGCTCAGAACTTAACCTTATGCTATCTGCACTTGGACCAAATCAATGGCAGGATACTACTCCTTTTAAATCCTGGACGGTCAATCAGGTCGTTCAGCATCTTCATGGGTCAGACATAATGGCGGTTATGGCCTTGAAAGATGAAAAAAACTTTCGACGAATGCAATCCAACATGGCTCAAGTAACTAAACTAATGCACCCCGATATTGAAGGTCTTGATCTTCATCAGCGTTGGTGGGAATACTTCTGTGAGATGTGTGATTTGCTTGCTGAATTAGATCCAAAAAAACGTGTACCTTGGTTTGGACCTGATATGGGAGTGATGATGTTTTCGACCGCAAGACAAATGGAGGCATGGTCCCATGGTCAAGATATATTTGACATGTTTGGGAGGAATCGAATCAATAAAGAGCGACTAAAAAACATAGTAGTTATAGGGGTAAAAACATACGGTTGGACCTTTATAAACCGAGGTTTGCCGGTTCCTGAACCTGCTCCCTACATTGAATTGATCGGTCCTAACGCAGAGCTTTGGGAGTTCAATGAGCGAGACGATCAAAACTATGTCAAGGGTGATGCTGCGGATTTTTGTCATGTGGTCACACAAGGAAGAAATATTGAGGACGTAGAGTTAGAGGTTCTCGGAGGACCGGCGACCGAGTGGATGAAGATCGCGCAGTGTTTTGCAGGCCCTCCAGAAGATCCTCCCTTGCCAGGGTCACGAACGAAAAATTTTTTAAAGTAGAAGAATTCCTGCCAGATCTCATTCCTTAAAAGTTCGAGCGAGATTAATTACCCTGTTTCTTGGTCATACCATTCGCGCAGGACGTATTTTTGTATTTTAGTTGAAGACATAGGCCATTCATCAACGAAACGTACGTGCCTCGGTATTTTAAAACTCGCTATTTTCCCTTTGCAGAAATCAATTATCTCGGCCTCTGTCATCGACTTTCCGTCGATTAGTTCTATGTAGGCGCACGCGACCTCAAAAAGTCGCTCGTCGTGAACCCCTATTACCTGGGCTATATTTACTGCCGGATGGGTAGATAAGAGTGATTCGATTTCTATCGCAGCGACGTTTTCACCTCCGACTTTTAGCATGTCCTTGATTCTGCCATGGAACTCTATGTACCCGTCGGAATCGAGTACACCCAGGTCTCCTGTTCGGAACCAGCCTTCAATGAAAGACTCCTGATTTTTCTCTGGCGCTTTATAATACCCATCAAAAACAGAATAACCCTTGAGAATGATTTCACCTTTCTCTCCGCGTTTTTGCTCTTCAAGTGTTTCCGGATCAATGATCTTTGCTAAAAGGCCAGGCATTGGTTTTCCGCAGGTATTTAAGCGTTTTTCAAGACTATCCTCTGGGTGATGGAATGCGATAACGCCTCCGGCTTCAGTTAATCCGTAAGCGCCTGTCTGCACTGCTTGGGGAAATGCTTCCTGGAAATTGCGCAATAATTCAGGAGGCGCGACGTTGTTTATTCGCTTCAAACTCGAGAGGTCGGCCTTTGAAAAATACGGATGATTGATCATCGCCATGGTAATGGTTGGGAACGAGGGAAAAGCTACGGTCACCCTCTCTTCTTCCATCATCTTTAGAGACAGTTCAGGTTCTAGATGCAGCATAGACAAAAGTGCGGCACCAGCATCCATACAACAAATCAGGGGTAGTATTGAGGCCATATGAAACATGGGAAGAGGGGCCCAGAACCTATCCGATTCATCAAGAAAATATCTTGATTCGTTCATATTAACGCCGTTTCTTACTAAGACCTCATGGTTTAAGGGACAGCCTTTTGGATTTGCCGTCGTGCCCGAGGTGTACATCATAATTGCTGGATTTCTCAAGCTCACCTGTGACCGCATCTCATCTACTATCTTAGTGTCTACCGTCTCGCCTTTGATTAAAAATGCCTCATCTGAAATAAAACCTTCTCTTTTCGCGCCTAACATTACCAAGTGCTTAAGTCTCTGGGGTGTTTGTTCGACCAACGCGTCGTCGATCAGTTGGCCGAAGTTAGCGTATTCCGATATCGCGTCATGGGTAACTAATAAGTCAATATCGGCATTGTCTAGAACGTACGCCAATTCTGGAGCCTTGTATCTGGCGTTAATTGGTACCGCCATCGCGCCAACCAGTTGTGCAGCAAAAAGATATTCGATGTATTCCATACAGTTCGCCATTAAAATTCCGACATGGCTGCCCGGACCTATATCGTGGGCGACTAGGGCTTGCGCTCGGTGGTAGGATCGCTGCTTTAACTCCTTGTAAGAGATCCTTTGTTCGGGGAATACAATTACGGGGTTTGAACCAAACTTATCTGCTGATTTAATTAACAGATCGCCAAGCGTCGTAAATTCTGTAAAACTGTTCATGATTTGCTCTTTTAACTTTAAGATTGTCTATAGAAACCGAAAACTTTTAAAAAGCCAAGATAAATGCCAGATTTTTCAGAGATCATAAGGGAAAAGCTGACTCGGCCCATAGTCGATCTTTGCGAACTATTTTCGGAGGAGAAGGCTTTCGAAGAATACTCCTTTTTCTCAGGCATACTCACAATGCTCGTAGATCCTTCGGACGAACCGATGATCTTATCTGCAACAGTAGAACTTTCGAAATGCGCCTTTCTGGGGTTCGTCTACAGTGAAGCGGCGCAAGTAAGAATCGATCGGATTCTTGAGGACGCAATCGATATAGCTCATACCATGAGTGCCTCAGATCTCAACTGATCGGGGCAGTGAATTGAACTAGTTTCAATGCTTTCCACAATTCTTTTTAGGCTCTTCAATTCGATGTTAGTTTATATCCTGCATCTTTTAGGGTATGTTTTGTAATTGATTCAGCTTCGTTGAGGAGCGGTTTTTGATTTTCAAGAGGGGAAATAATGGCAGCAGAAGATCATGAAATAGTATCAATCTACGGACACAGTGCGGATCAAAGAGAGCAGCTTATGAGGCTCGCTCCGGAGTGTGTTCTAATGTGGGCGACCAAGGATGGGTGGCCGGTCGGTGTGGTTCACTCGTTTGTTTGGCACGATCAAAAGATTTGGATAACTTTTGCTTCTCATCGACACAGGGCTGAAGCGATCAGGCGAGATAGCAGGGTGTCAGTCAATGTGAGCGGGAGAACTTCTCAGGACCCCGAATGTCCAATCGGACAACTGACTGCGAAGGGCAGAGCAGAGTTCCATGATGACGATGAGACCAAGAAATGGTTCTATAGAGCTCTGTCAAAGAAAGTCTCTCCAGAAAGCCAAGAGGGCGAAGACGCTTTTTATAAGCTTCTTGATTCGCCCCTGAGGACTATAATATCCGTTCAAATCGAGAAATGGATATCGTTTGATGCTGACAAATCTCACAGAGATAGAATGGGCCTATTGAAAGACGAAGAAAAAACTCCAAGATTAAGTTCGGACACTGTCCGTATGAATCAGGAGAGGAAAGATAGAGGACTAGAACCGAGGTGATGATATGAGTAACGAATTAGAGGATCGCTTGGCGGTGCAGGACGTTATGCTTCGATATGCGTCAACCGTTGATGAAAGAGATTACGAAGGATATCGGGCGCTTTTCACCAAAGACGTTGTGGTGGTAGGTATGGGGGCCAACGACATGCACGGTATTGATGAATATTATCCTTGGTGGAAAGAAGCAATCGATAAGTATGCAAATACCCAGCATATGTTGAGCCCGACCTTTGCTGAGTTTAAAGAAGATAAGGCTTATACCCGAACAGATGTTCAGGCTCTTCATTTTTTCCCGGGGGACGCGGAGACTACTTTAATCTTTTGGGGCACTTATAAGACTGACATGACAAGGGTAAATGGAGAATGGAAAATTTCTCGGCATGAGTTGGTAGCGCGTGGTATCAAAAAAAGTTGACGGTTGCGAAGCGTTGACCTTAGCTTGTTTTTTTTTCGTGCCTCATAATCGAAAAATATCTGTGGGAGGGTCGTTTGATAGATCTTAATCTCAATGGGAGAAAAGCTATAGTCACTGGCGCGAGTCTAGGGATTGGAGCAGCAATAAGTAGAGAGCTAGCCGACATGGGTGCGCAGGTGTTTTGCTGTGCTAGAAATTCGGACTCTCTCGATGAGCTCTCTTCCCACTCTGAAAATATAACTGGGGTTGTCGCTGATCTCGGAGGGAAGAAGGGGTCGGAGGCATTTTTATCCGAAGTAAAAAAACTCACTGATGGTGTAGATATTATAGTCAATAATTTGGGTGCCTCTCCTTCAAGAAATTTTCTATACATGGAAGATAAGGACTGGGAAGATTTACATCAATTGAATCTGATGTCCGCAGTCAGGTGCACAAGGGAGTTTCTCCCTTACATGCGAAAGCAAAAGTGGGGTAGAGTAATTATGATTGCCTCTTCGGCAGCGAAATATCCCAGCGCAGCTTTGATAGATTATGGCGCGACAAAAGCGGCTCTAATCTCCTTTAGTAAATCCTTGGCGAGAAAATATGGAAGAGACGGGGTGCTTGTTAACTCGGTTTTACCCGGATTAATTCATACTGCTATGTGGGAGAGGGCAGCGGGAGAGATTGCTAATGCAAATAAGACAACCCCAGAGGAAGTGATTAAAAACAACGGCAGGACGGTTCCTGTTGGAAGATACGGCACGTCAGAGGAGGTTTCAGCCTTAGTTGCTTTTCTTTGTACTAACTCAGCGTCATATATCAATGGAACTTCGATCGAGGTTGACGGTGGATCTGCTGGGCATATCTAGGGCTTTCCAACGATTCGATTCTTTCTAGAAATATTTCAGGAAGAACCTAAATCTAAAGGACTTTAAAAAAATATGGGAACCAACAAATCAGCTCTTAAGCCGAGTATTCATTTCGAGGAGCTCGTAAAAAAGTTGCCTAGCCTTTCGGACAAGACGATCGCGATCACAGGTACAACGTCAGGTACAGGGTTAGTGGCGGCTCGAACTTGTTCCTTTTTGGGAGCCACTGTCATAATGTTAAACCGACCCTCTGAGAGGGCAAAAAATGTTTTAGAGAACCTAAAACAAGAAAACCACCTGGGGTCGGTTCATCATGTTGATTGCGACCTCCAAGATTTTGAATCAGTTCGGAATTCAATTCCTGAAGTGCAAAAACTCTGTGAAAACGGTTTGGATGTTCTATGCAATAATGCTGGCGTTATGGCTCTTGAGGATAAGGCCACTGTCGACGGGTTCGACGTTCAGATGCAAACCAATCATTTATCTCACTTCTTGCTTACGAAGTTATTATTTCCATTGATAGAACAGGCCGAATTAAAAAAAGGGGAAGCGCGGATAGTTAACCACTCTAGCATGGCACGTTTAATGGTAAAAAGTTTGGAGGCCAAATATCTTCAAAAAAACGGCGGGAACCTCGGTGGTAATGGAAGCTTAATGCTTGTTTTTCCGGGAGGAAGGTGGCGTCGTTACGGACAAACAAAATTAGCTAACGCGGCTTTTACGGCTTGTTTACACAAAAAACTTCAGGCGAAGGGCTCTAAGATAAAAGCGTTGGTGGCGCATCCGGGGGTAGCCCAAACCGATCTTCAAGATACAACAGTAAAGGATTTAGGCGGGCAGAACAATCGATTGATTCAAAGATTCGTTGATTTGGTGTTTAAGCTCTACTTGAGAATGGGGCAATCTGGCGAAGACGGGTCTTTAGGAATTCTTAGATGTATCGCGGGCGAAGACGTTGAGTCCGGAGAATTCGTTGGTCCAGGGATGACCATGGCGGCTATGAAAGGACCTGCTCTTTCATACCCGTTAGAACCTAATTACGATAATCCCGAAACTCGTGAGCTGCTTTGGAGCCAAAGCTGCGCGGCAGCTAACATAGAGTTCTCGGTCTAAATGGTGAAATTTAAGTCAAGGAAAAAATTAAAAACTGCGCTGCTGATCACCTGACTAGTTTAAAGAGATTTTAACGAAAAAATCGATTTCGTTTAAAGATAGCTAAGCATCTCTTTAGAGGGGTTAGTTATGAGAAAAGAGTTTCTTTCATTGAAGAGCCCCTATTCCCCAATTGATACCTCGCCGAAGCAGTTCATAGTAGGTAGGCGAATTCCAGGAACCTCTGACAACCGGCACAATATCAGCGAGCGGTTTCATGTCATGTTTGCCTGTGCAGTGCCCCAAAGAGAGATACAGAACGGAGCCTGCTCCCCAGTCATGAATATACATTTGAGGGTGATTTTCCCTATCTGTACCATAGCTTGAACGAACATAACCGACCGAAGGCTCGTTGTAGGAAGCTTCCAGAAGAACTAATTGTTTGCCAGTAGGTTCGCAATAGTAAGGTTCCTCGTCCTCGACCTCGAAATCTTCAATTTCTGAAGTCAGAGGGTGTTTCAAGTCAGTTACTCTAATTTTAATCTTCTGATTTGCAGGGTGAGCAATAAAACGACTTCCCAACAACTCCATAAATTTCGGAGCTACATTGGGCGTGTCCGCTTTCCCTTCTACAAAATCAAGTAATGCATTAGTCGCGTGGAGCGCGAACCACCTACCGCCATTTTCAAGAAACGCAGACAGAGCCTCTTGCTCGTCCAAGGTCGGACGAAGATCACAAGTATAGGTCAAAAGCAATTTTGAATTCGCTATCGCTTCAACATCCCTAAAGCTGTCAGCAACTCTCGTGTTGATGTTTTCGTTTTCTGCTAACAGCTTAAGCAATTCTAGCCTAGCGAAATTGGTGTCGTGGTATCTTGCGTTGCACACAAGATAAACATCTATTTGCTGGTCGCTTTCCATATTATCGCCTCATAAATATGCTTGATTTAATTATAAAAACTTAGCGGGGGTTAGTCAGGTAGTTTCAATACTCGCTTACCAACAATATTTAGCTGCACTTCCGATGTTCCACCCTCGATAGAGTTGCCCTTTGATCTCAACCACTCTCTTGTTGTTGTTAGCTCTCTCTCGGAAAAATCTTCGCCGTCCCAGCCAAGTCCTTGAGTTCCAACAATATCCATCATGATCTCCCAACGCCTCTTGTTAAGTTCTGTTCCAAAGTATTTAAACATCGATGATGCTGGTGACGGGTTTGAATTTGTGCGGGCTTCTTGAGCGGTACGTCTCAAAGTTAGTGAGAAAGCCTGACTATCCATCTTATGCTGAGTGATTTTCTCTCTGACTTTTGAATCCGAGATCTTATTATCAATATCGCCTAGGTAAATCTTTGCCTGATTCTCCATGGTGAACTTAGGGTTCTTACTCTTTCCTCGAGATCCCATCCCCGCGACCATGTTGCGTTCATGCTGAAGCAGCCTTTTAGCGATTTTCCAACCCCCATTTTTTTCACCAACAAGATTTGATTTGGGCACCCTGACATTATCAAAAAAAGTTTCACAAAATTGGGAGGAGCCACTGATTAATTCGATTGGCTTTACCGAGACGCCCTCCGACGTCATGTCGAATAGAATGAAGCTGATGCCTTCATGTTTCGGGGCTTCGAAATTAGTTCTTACTAGGCAGAAGATCCAATCGGCTTGATGCGCAAAGGAGGTCCATATTTTAGAGCCGTTTATCAGATAGTGATTTTCTTCTTCTTCTGCACGTGTTTGCAAACCTGCTAAATCAGAGCCTGCGCCTGGTTCGCTGTAACCTTGACACCAACGTATTTCACCCCGAACAATTTTTGGCAAATGTTCCAGTCTCTGTTTTTCAGAGCCGAATTCAAGCAATACAGGGCCAAGCATGTCTACGCCGAAAGAGAGCAAGGGTGGGCGTGCACCAATTCTTCCTAACTCTTCTTTGAGGACCAGGCTCTGCTCGTATGAGAGTCCTCCTCCTCCATATTTACTAGGCCAAGTGGGGCATGTCCAACCTTTTGCACCCATGTTTTCTAACCAAAGCTTGGCGTCGGGATGGGGGAAAGCTGCATTCTTGCCGCCCCAAACCCAATCTTTTTCGGTTCCCTTTGTTCGCATCGAATCGGGACAGTTTTGTGCCAGCCAAATCTTGACCTCGGTTCTAAATTCCTTCATGCGATCTCATATTTCGTGGAACAGAAAAGACTTATCTTGATTCTTGGTGCGCCAGAGAATTGAGCGATCATGCATAGACTCTTTTACTGAGTTTTGCGTAAAGCGGCCCCAAATCAACCCATCAATTTGGGGCCTTGTTTATTAGATATCGTAGCTAGCTGTTATTCCGAAGGTTCTCGGTTTTGCAGTGAGCTTGATAATTGTGTCATTAACCTTGCTATGCCTTGTCCAGTAATACTCATCGGTAATGTTACGACCCCAAAGCCATACTTTCCAGCTGTTGTTTTCAACACCAGCTCGGATATCAACTAGCGTTCTTGAAGGAACTGGAAGAGTTGTATCTCCGGAGATCTGGCCAGCATCGCGGCGTGTGCAGGTTACCCCTGTTTCTTTGCATTCGTCCACAAAAAACGAATTAGTTTCTTCCTGATAGTTTAGGTTAGTAGCGATGAAGGCACTCCAGCCATTTGAGACTTCCCAGTTATAAGCAATAGCGAGATTTGCTTGCAGCTCAGGTGCCTGAGGGAAATCTTGGCCAGAAAAATCCTTCGTTCCGGAATTCGTCCCACCGAAGAATGCGTCAAAATTTCTAAACGTTCCCTCAACCTCGGTGTCAGCGAAGCTAACTGAGGGAGAGATTGTTAACCCCTCAACTGGCATCCATGTGGCGACAAACTCAATTCCTCTCACACTAGACTCAGGAACGTTAACCAAGGCAGGGAGAGAACCGAATACAGCATCTTCCAAGGCGCCCAAGATCTGCTTGTCAGTATAATCATAGTAGAATGCTGCTGCGTTTATCTGCAGACTTCCATCCGCAAGAGTTGCCTTAGTTCCAATCTCGTACGCAAGAAGTCCTTCCTGAACGACCGGTTGAAGTTGGGATATAGCCGAGCCTGGAAGCGTCGGGAATTGTCCGTTCTTGTAGGCCTTACTAATATTGGCATAAACGAGGGTTTCATCGGTTGCAGCCCAGTTTATTCCTACCCTCCAAGATGTATTATCCTCATTAAGGCTCAGCTGGTGGCCATTAGGGTCTGGATTGAAATCTGGTGCGGGTCCGGTGGTTGCGCATTCGCCGGGGTTAACCTGAAGGGGGTTAGTTGAGCCGAGAAAGGGCTGAATCAGAAATGAGGTAAACCCCCAAGTTCCATCTCCGCCATCAAAAGTGCATCCCCTGAAGTCACGTTCTTGGTCAGTGTATCTAAGACCAGCTTGCGCAGTAACTGTCTCTGTAAGGCTATACTCTATATTTGCAAAAATAGCCCAAGTCTCCACATCTTGGAAGCTCGCTGGTGAAGTGGGACCGTAATCGATAAAACCAAAAATTGGATTTACCGATGATTCGCCATAGGATTGCATGAACACGTCCGAAGTTTCCATATCCTCGTAATTAGCACCCACAACCCAGGTTCCTTTGCTGTAATTGCCGGTCAGCCTAAATTCTTGGAAAAATGTTTCCATGCCACCAGAGTGAGATTGCTCGTAAATCTGAAATATTGAGCCGTCCCCATCCATTCCCGAGCCTTTTTGCTCGAAGTCGTTATAACTTGTGAGAGAAGTTATAACTATTTCGTCATTTAAGTCGTGGTCTACACGGAGCTGAACGGACAGAAACTCATCATCATTTTCGAGCGGATCGCAACCACGATCGTAACGCCGAGTATTTGGATCTGTCGGGGTGCCTCCATTATTATTCGCACATGGGCTCCACGCTGCTGCTTCAGCTGTCAAAGGTGCAAGTGGTGTATCGACAAAACCCGCGAAAATACCATTTACTGGATTTTGGGCAATTTTTCCAGCTAGCTGTGGACGCAATGTGTCGCTTTTATTGGTGAATCCACTAAGCGTAAATAAAACCTTAGTTTTATCATTATTGTCGTAAGCTAAGGTTGCTCGATAGGCGAATTCATCTTTAGCACCTGCTTCATCATCGTTGAGATAACTTTCTTGCCAATCACCTGAGGTCTGAGAACGAATCGCTAGTCTGAAGCCTAGCGAATCATTAATTGGACCACTCACATATCCCTCTAAATCAAATGATTCAAAGGTGCCATAGCTGGCAGTGAAACCAGCCTCGAATTCCTGAGTGGGTTTGTTTGCAACAAAGTTCACCGCTCCGCCCGTTGCGTTCTGTCCAAATAGCGTTCCCTGTGGTCCTTTCAGCGCTTCGACCCGCTGAACGTCGAGAGAAGCACCTCTGGT
>CACFLG010000022.1 GCA_902567095.1 uncultured OM182 clade bacterium | reverse complement strand
TATTGCGCATGGCGCCACCGGCAAAGGTAATGATCAAGTGAGATTTGAGTTGGGTATACATGCTCTCGGACCGAACATTTCAGTAATAGCTCCCTGGAGAGAGTGGGAACTAACCTCTAGAGAGGCGCTGCTTCAGTTTTGTGAAAAGCATCAGATAAGCGTTGACATGAAATCGGAAGAAAACCCGTCTCCCTACTCTATGGACTCTAACTTATTACATATTTCCTACGAGGGCGGAGTGCTCGAAGATCCCTCTTCTGAGCCAATCGAAACAATGTGGCAATGGACTAAGTCAATTGAATCGACTCCTGATTCGCCAACCGAACTTGAAATAGAATTTCAAAAAGGAGACCCGATTGCTATAAACGGGAAGACTATGAAGTCCCATGAAATTCTCTCCGAGCTCAACCACCTTGGCGGAAAAAATGGGATAGGAAGAATAGATATAGTTGAAAATCGTTACGTAGGCATGAAGGCAAGAGGTTGTTATGAGACTCCGGGAGGAACCATTCTTTTGAAAGCGCATAGGGCTATCGAATCGATCACGCTTGATCGAGAGGTTATGCATTTAAAAGATGAGGTTATGCCAAGGTATGCTTCGCTTATTTATAATGGTTATTGGTGGTCCCCTGAACGCAAAGCGCTGCAGGCCTTGATAGATCAGACACAAAAACCTGTCAATGGAACGGTAAGAATGAGGCTGCTAAAAGGCAATGTAATAGTAATTGGTAGAGAATCAAAAACAGATAGTTTGTATGACAATACTATTGTCACGTTTGAAGATGATTTTGGTTCCTATGATCAGTCGGATGCTTCTGGTTTCATTAAATTAAATGCTCTTCGTTTGAAACTCGCAGCACAGCGGGGGAGAAAATTTTGAGTCTTGTTTTTTGGAATAAATCTGGGTGTCTGTTCGTAAGTCGCCATGCCTGTTTTGGTGCATACTCAAACTTTACCTTTCGTTTCTAACATGATCTACGAGATTCTCATGCCGGGCTTAGAAAGCTTTGGCGGTTCTATTAGGTAAATTTCTCCATTCTCATGGCTTGCGGCTAAGATCATTCCTTCTGAAATTCCGAATTTCATTTTACGATGTGCGAGATTAGCAACTAAAACAACAAGCTTTCCTTCGAGTTCTTTTGGTTTATAGGCTGACCTTATACCCGAAAAAACAGTTCGACTTTCCTGTCCCATCGTTAGATGAATCTTCAGAAGCTTGTCGGCGCCCTCAACCTCTTCTGCGCTTAGAATCTGCGCGACTCTCAGGTCAACTTTTTGAAAATGATCAATAGAAATATCATGGTTATCTTTATCCCCCTCTGAAGACTTTTTTTCCAAAGGTAAGGAGGGTTTTTGTATTAATTTCTTTACAGTTTTCGAGTCCACGCGAGTAAGGAGCGGCTCAAAAGTTCCTATCTCTTTTTTATGAAGAGGTCTGGAAATGTCCTGCCAAGACAGCGGCTCGGTTACCAAGAATTGCTCAGCTTTTCCTACAAGAGCCGGTATTATCGGTTTTAGAAATACAATCATAATCTTAAACATGTCTAGCCCAATTGAGCAGACTTCATGAACCTCGCTTCTTTTCTTTGCGTCCTTTATTAAAATCCAAGGCTTCTTCTCGTCTATGAATCGATTGGTTTTGTCTGCTAGCCCCATTATTTCTCTCGCAGCGCTCGCGTAATTGGTGCTCTCATAAAGAGTTTCAATTCTTTCCGCTGTTTGAGGTACTGAACTGTGCAATTCGTTTTCAGGGATCATTGAAAGTCGAGAGTCGAATTCTTTCGCGATAAACTTTGAACAGCGTGAGGCTATGTTGACCAGTTTCCCAACCAGATCCGAATTAACCTTTGAAGTGAAGTCATCCAAGTTGATGTCAATATCTTCGACGCTATCACTTAACTTTGAAGCAAAGTAATACCTCAAAAGATCAGGGTCAAGAAGGGCTAAATACTCTTTTGCCGTTATATATGTCCCCCTGCTTTTTGACATTTTTTCACCATTGACTGTAAGAAATCCATGTACGTGAATTTTTGAAGGCGTTCTGAAATCTGCGCATTTAAGAATGGCTGGCCAGAAAAGCGCGTGGAAATTAACGATATCTTTCCCAATAAAATGATGGACTTCTGAATCTGAACCGAGGCGCCAAAAGTCACTGTAGTCTATGTCTTTCTCAGAACAGTGGTTTTCAAAAGCTGCAATGTAACCGATAGGTGCATCAAGCCAGACATAAAAAAATTTATCAGCATGGCCTGGAATTTCGAATCCAAAATAAGGCCCATCGCGACTAATATCCCAATCTTTCAAACCTTGCCTTAGCCATTCATTTAATTTGTTTGAGACTGCTGTGTTCAGCGTTCCGCTAGCAGTCCATTCTTTTAAAAAGGCCGTAAAGTTCGACAATTTAAAAAACAAGTGCTCTGATTTCCTAAGGGTTGGGACCTCGCCGCTTATTTTAGATCTCGGTTCTATTAAATCAGTGGCGTCATAGGTTGCACCACACACTTCGCAATTATCGCCATATTGATCTTCTGCTCCGCATTTTGGGCACGTTCCGACAATGTATCTATCTGCTAGAAACAATTCCGCTTTTGGATCATAAAGTTGTTCTACGGTTTTATTCCCTATCTGTCCTTTATCAGAAAGGCGCTTGTAAAAGAGGGAAACTAGATCCCGGTTTTCATCGGAGTGGGTAGAATAATAATTGTCGTGATTAATATAGAATTTGGAAAAATCGCTCGAATGTTCTTCTCTTATCTTTTTTATTAATTCTTCGGGCGTCGTTTCTAACTCTTCTGCTCTCAGCATTGTCGCAGTTCCATGAGCATCATCTGCGCAAACATAAATGCATTGGATTCCTCGTAGCTTTTGGAATCTAACCCATATATCTGTCTGAATATGTTCCATTAGGTGCCCAAGGTGTATGGAGCCATTAGCGTTGGGTAGAGCGCTCGTTACTAAAAGTTTTCGACTCGCCATTACATTTGGATTCCTAAAAAATTTGAGCACCAAATATATAATTCGAGAGAGCGATTTGCACGAAAAGTTTTTTGGAGAATATATTAAAATGACTTAAAATAATTCTCCCTAATCCGCTAAGCTAGTTTAGGAAAAACTTCGATGAATACTTTACCAACGGTTAAGCATATTGTTGCTGTTGCCTCGGGCAAAGGTGGCGTTGGAAAATCCACTGTTGCAGTGAATCTCGCGCTTGCGCTCTCAAACCAAGGCCTTAGCGTTGGATTGCTAGACGCAGATATCTACGGTCCTAGCCAAGGCCTAATGTTAGGCGCGAGAATTAAAGAGAGTTTGGAAGTTGTTGATGAAATGCTAATTCCCGTCAAGCTTCACGGTATAGAATCAATGTCTATTAGTTTTGTAAGTTCGGACAGAACCCCTGCGATTTGGAGGGGGCCGATGGCAAGCGGTGCGATGGAACAGCTGTTGATGAAGACTAAGTGGGGAGAACTTGATGTGTTGGTGGTGGATATGCCCCCTGGCACGGGTGACATTCAATTGACGTTGTCTCAAAAGGTCAGGGTGTCTGGAGCGATCATTGTTACTACACCTCAGAACATCGCATTACTAGATGCGCGCAAAGGCATAGAGATGTTTCGGCGAGTATCTATTCCAGTGATAGGCATTGTGGAGAATATGAGCGTTTATGTTTGTCCTGATTGCGGTCATGAAGACAGAGTCTACGGTTCGGGCGGTGGGTTGGCGGCTGCAAAAGAATACGGCACCGAACTGCTTGGAGAAATTCCACTCAACTCAGAGATAAGGGAATGCTCGGACGAGGGGCAGCCGATGTTCTCGAGGGGTTCGGAAAAAATTTTTAACGAGATTTTTCTAAAAATAGCAGAAACAGTTCAAAAATTTCTGGATTCGTCTGCCATTCCCGTCCCAAGCTTAAAGATTTCTGACGATTAGTTAAAAAAATTGCTACGGTTGAACGAATTAATCAAGCTTTGGGCAGTGTGACGCCAGTTTGGCCCTGATATTTTCCGTTTCTGTCGGCATAAGAAGTCTCACAAATTTCGTCAGATTCAAAAAAAAGCATTTGGGCTACGCCCTCGTTTGCGTAAATTTTTGCGGGCAGGTTTGTTGTGTTTGAGAACTCCAATGTGACATGTCCCTCCCACTCTGGTTCAAGGGGTGTGACGTTTACTATTATACCGCATCTTGCGTAGGTAGATTTTCCTAGACATATTGTCAGAACGTTTCTTGGAATTTTAAAATACTCTACCGTTCTGGCAAGGGCAAAAGAGTTCGGAGGGATAATGCAAGCCATTCCGGACACATCTACAAAACTTTTCTCATCAAAATTTTTGGGGTCCACTGTAGCCGAATGAATATTCGTAAAAACTTTGAAATCCTCTGAACATCTAACATCGTAACCGTAGGAGGAAGTCCCATACGAAATCAATTTGTCTCCCTTGGAGCAATGTCTCACTTGTCCGGGCTCGAATGGTTGGATGAGTTGATGACTCTCTGCCATTTTTCGAATCCAATTGTCTGATTTTATGGTCATTAAAATTCTTTATCCTTTTTGTTCTTAGAAAAGTGCTTAACGTTTTTTAGTCCAATCCTTAATATCGAGTTCCCAAACCTTTCCCTTTTCTCTTTGAATCATTTTGACTAGCGTATACTTATACTTTGGAGCTAGCCAGAGAATAGTAGATCGATTTTCTTTCTTCCGTTCTCTTATCATGCGAAGGGTTCTAAGGTTCCCTAACGCTGTATCGATTTTTTCTATGCTATCCACGACAAATTTATATGATTTTAAACTTCCTTTCTCTTTTACTAGGTAGGAAAAACTCTTACCGATTTTTACTTCTTGTTCTTGAATAAGATCAAGCTGCAATTGATATTGGACAGAGAGTTTATCAAGAATATTTTCTCCAATTTTTCTTCCAGAACTTTTTGGTTCGCTTGAGTTGTTGTCTTGGTCGAAGGTAAAGCTCTCTCTATCCGTTTTGCCCAAGATCCTTTTCTTGTAAAAGTACTCCGAGGGCACTATTTTCCCTCGGTTAAGAATAAATATCGATCTTTGGTCTATCTCAAAAAATGGCGAGGAAGCCTTAAAAATAGCGATATTTTTTGGGCCATCGGTTGTAACCACCTCTCTTAATATCTTGATGCGGAGGGGCACATTGGATGCTTTGAGTTCGTAATGCGCGCCATATTCGATAACAGGAGACTCTGATTTAGCTGCATAGATCGGGCTGCTAACTGAAATAGCGGTCAGAAATAATATCATGTATTTCGAATAGATTTTTCTGAGTTTCACAATGTAAAAAAGGTAGAATATACGGATGGAAAATGTAACGGAAATTAAAACGAAGATATATCTAATTTTTACGCTTTTGCTAATCTTATTTCCGTTTGGGTCTTTAGCCAAAACATTCGAGGACTTGTATGTTGCTGAGGTTTTAGTGCCAAATGAAACCAGCAGAGAGCTGCTTGCTGGTTCGAGAGCGGGATTGGCGCAGGTGCTTGTGAGAGTTTCGGGTTCCAGAGCTATTCAAGAAAACAACGTGATTGTAGAAGCCTTAAGTAAATCTGATTCTTATTATTACCAATATGGTTATGAATCCTCGGATGACTTGATTTTTTTTGAGGGGGACCTGACGCGCGCTTTGAAACTGCGATTATCTTACGAACCAAGTGTTATAGCCGAGCTACTGAGGAGAGCTGATTTGCCGGTTTGGGGTAGCAATCGACCAGAAGTTATGGTCTGGCTAGCCTACATGGAAAACCGAGAGAGACATATCCTTGATGAAGCCAGTGGGTCGGAACTTTTGTCTTTCTTAAAAGAACGAGCATCCGAACGGGGAATTAGTTTGTTATTTCCAATCCTTGATCTGACAGACACGTCCAGAATAAGCGTTCCCGAGGTATGGGGGCAGTTTCATGAAAAAGTCGAGACTGCGTCAAGAAGATATGCCCCAGAGATTATTCTTACCGGAAGGCTTTACAATGAACCAAATCAGCCCGCAGAGGGTCGCTGGTCGCATAATGGTTTCGGTGAGTGGCAATCAGGTGAGGGTGTGACTAGTGTTGCTGAAGATTTACTGAGAGAAATCATAGATCGACTGGCAGATGATCTCGCATCTCTATATGCAACTGATTCCGCTCAAGGCAAAGTCGAGGTGACTGTAGCAGGAGTGAAAGACTTCAGAAAATATGCAGAGATAAACAAATATTTCAAAAATCTGTCCCCCGTAGTAAGTAGTACTTTGAAATATATGGAACCGAATTTTAGCCGTTTTGAATTGAGGATAGAGGGTCAACCAGAGCAGTTAATAGAGATCGTGAGGTTGGACGGAGTTCTCAGTATAGTTAAACGTAGCTCTGGAGAAGATGGGGCGCTTTTGATTTATAAATTAGAGGATTAATTTTGTTTGACATGTTTTTGAGCTTGTATTCTTCAATGAATTTTTGCTGGAAGTGCTATGAATTCTCTTTATAGAAGTATTGTTATTATTCTCGCGGTATCAACTTTTATAGCACTTGTCCTAATGTTAGACGCGATTTTAGTCCCGTTTCTAGTTGGTCTTATCTTGGGCTATTTGGGTGATCCGTTAGTCGACCGGCTAGAAAAAATTAGAATCCCAAGAACTTTGGGAGTGTTCACAGTTTTTCTTGTGTTTGGTTCCGTTTTTGCTTCGGCACTTTTAATTATAATGCCACTCGTTCTAGCTGAATTAAGTGCTCTTATTAAATCTCTACCAGCGGTTTTTGTTTGGTTTCAGACGAACTACGGACCTAGCTTCTTAGAATATTTTGGGTTCGATCCTTTTGGGATAAAGCCTGAACAGATCGGGATAAAAGTTCTGGAAAACTGGGCAGAGGCTGGTGGCGTCTTGGGAAATATCCTTTCGCGTATTACTGATTCAGCTTTTACCTTTTTTAGTGCAACTGGAAATTTCTTTCTTTCGCTTATTGTGGCTTTTTACTTCATGATAGATTTTGATGCGATAGTTGAAAAAATCCACAGTCTCATTCCAAGGCGATATGAGGCAACCGCAGCAAAGCTGGGAATAGAATGCGATGAAATTCTGGGCGCTTTCTTAAGAGGCCAAATGTGGGTGATGTTTCTTATGGGGTGTGTTTATTCCTTAGGGCTATATATTTTAGGAATAGATCAAGCCCTACTCATCGGATTTTTAGCTGGTCTTGCTTCAATCATACCATATCTTGGCTTTGCCCTGGGTTTTCTAGGAGCGTCCATCGCCGCCCTAATTCAGTTTGGCGACTTGTTTTTCCTTGTTTACGTTGCGTTAGTTTTTCTCGCGGCGCAACTTATTGAGACTGTTTTGCTTACGCCTTGGTTAGTTGGTGATAGGATCGGTTTGCACCCTCTCGCAGTCATTTTTTCGCTAATGGTTGGTGGCTACGTATTCGGCTTCTCAGGAATATTATTAGCTCTTCCTTTCTCCGCTGTTGCTATGGTCCTGTTACGCCATTGGCATCAAGTTTATATTGAAAGCCTCCCTTACTTGAGAAAAGAAGAAGACGAAGATTGAGTAAAGATTTCTCCCATCAATTGCCTTTGTTTTTAGACTATAGTGCGCAAGTCGATGATGATTTTAATGAGTTCGTTGGGAACCAAGCAGATAGAATTCTTCTGAATAGAGGTCTTACTCTTGTTTGCGGTCTCCGATCTAGCGCGAAAACTCAATTAATAAAAGCTCTGCTCAAGGAAGCCAGATTCAAGGAACTAAAGACCTGTTTCATCGAGACCAATATCTCTCATAATCCCTTTGCTTTTGAGAAAGCTGGGACATGCGATTTAGTTTGCATAGATAATTTAAACGAGGTCTGCGGTATTTCCGAGTGGGAGTTATCGCTTTTCCATTTAATTAATTTGATGGAAGATACAAAGAAAAAACTAATATTTGGCACATCAGTCCCTCCTGATAATCTTAAGGTAAATTTGGCAGATTTAGGTTCCAGACTGAGGGCGGGTGATAGGGTTTACCTCGGGCCTTTTGATGACAAGGCGAGGCTTGATTTCATGCGAAGAACTGCAAAGTTACGAGGTTTCGAGATTTCTTTTGACGTTGGCAGATTCATCTTAAACCGATCAAAAAGAGATATGCAGGAAATCGAAGCCCTCGTAGAAAAACTAGAATCTGAAACAATGAAACAACATCGAAAAGTTTCAATTCCCTTTGTTAAAGAGGTCTTAAGAATCTGATGCCGAAAATTTTTTTTACAGGTGGAGGAACCGCAGGGCATGTCACACCCAATATTGCGGTCATCCGAGAGTTGGCTCTTGATTTTGAGATTTTGTATGTCGGAGAGAGCTCTAGTGTCGAAGAAAAATTGATTTCAAGTATTTCGATACCGTTTTTTAAGATAAAGTCTGGCAAGCTTAGGAGGTACTTTTCCCTAAAGAATTTTTATGATCCGTTCAAGGTAATTGTAGGGTTCCTCCAGAGCTTGAGGCTATGTGTCATTGAGAAACCAGACCTAGTCTTTTCAAAGGGCGGTTATGTAGCAGTGCCACTTGTTTTAGCTGCCAGAGTGTTAAGTATCCCAATTATTGCGCACGAATCGGATCTGACACCCGGATTGGCAAACAGACTTACCTTTCCATTCTGCTCAAAAATATGCTTGACGTTCCCTCCTACCGCGGGCCAGCTTAGTGACAAACGCGTTGTCTTGACAGGAACACCCCTTCGAAGAGCCCTATTAGAGGCAGATGCTAAAAAAGGAGCCAGCCTATTAAAATTTGACATTAACTTACCAATTTTGCTCGTCTTCGGAGGAAGTAAGGGAGCGAGATTTCTGAACGAGCTGATTTTCCGTCTCCGAGACAAGCTGTTGGAGTCTTTCAACGTTGTGCATATTACTGGCGAGGGAAACCGCTCGCAGGAAAAGGAGAAACAAGGTTATATCCAAAAGGAATTTCTTCATCACGACTTTGGCGACGTGCTTGCTGCAGCTTCGGTGGTAGTTTCGCGGGCCGGTGCAAATTCGATCTATGAATTGCTTGCCTTGAGAAAGCCTCATCTTCTTGTGCCGCTTCCCAAAACTTCGAGCCGCGGAGATCAGCTAGAGAATGCTCAAAAATTCTGTGAGTTAGGTTACAGTCGTTTTATTGAAGAGGATCTGCTCACGGACGATATTTTTATTCAAGAGCTCAAAAATTTGATAGAGAATAAAACTAGCATAGAAAAGCAAATGGCGAATTTCAAAGCACCTGACGCGGTTTCAATAATCGTCAAAGAAATCAAAAAAATTACAGGTCAAACAAGCGTCTAAACATGCTAGGCTACGCTGTGATTTGCTTCTGCATTAAAAATAGAATTCTAAGGTTTATTTATGTATAGGATCCGATGTCTAAATAATATCTCTGAGAGAGGCTTGAGTGTTTTCAGAGACCAAGGCTACGAGCTTGGTGAATCGATTTTCGACGGCGATGCGATCGTTTTGAGAAGTCACAAACTCAATGTAGAAGAGTTAAATTCCGAGGTGCTGGCGATTGGGCGGGCGGGTGCAGGTGTTAATAACATACCTGTTGAGGTTTGCACGGAGAAGGGGGTCGTTGTTTTTAATACCCCTGGCGCCAATGCAAATGCGGTCAAAGAACTTGTCCTTGCCGGCTTGTTGTTGTCAGTTCGAGGTGTCTCAGAGGGAATAAATTTTGTTCAGAACCTAGATGTGTCCAGCGAAAAAAAGGAAATGAACAAAATCGTAGAATCCTCAAAAAAAGTCTTCAAAGGAACTGAGTTAAGAGGCAAAACGCTTGGTGTTCTCGGTCTTGGGGCGATAGGATCGATGGTCGCTGAGACAGCCTTAAATTTAGGCATGAAAGTAATAGGTTATGACCCAGCACTATCGGTTGAAGCTGCTTGGAAGTTGTCCAGTCAAGTAGAAAGGATAAATAATTTGCCCGATTTGTTTGCTGGAGCAGACATCGTTACGCTTCATATTCCAGCGTCAAAAGAAACGATGGGGATAGTAGATAAAGATTTGCTTAATAATTTTAACGATAGCGGCGTCTTGTTAAACTTCTCGCGTGAAGAGATAGTGGACGAAAAAGGCGTACGAGAATCTTTGGCGAATGGGAAGGTAAAGAAATTCATTTCGGACTTCCCGACCCCTAGTATGTTGGGAGTAGAAAATGTGATCCTCATGCCTCATTTAGGAGCTAGCACGTCTGAAGCCGAAGAGAATTGCGCGTTCATGGTTGCTTCTCAGATCACTGAGTTTCTCCAAAATGGAAATATAAAGAATTCCGTAAATTTTCCAGAAGTAAACCTTGAGCGAACGCTTGGCTCATTTCGTTTAGCGGTCGTGAACCGAAACGTCCCAAAGATACTGGGAAGCGTACTTTCAGCCTTGGCGGACAAAAATATTAATGTGCTCGACATGCTAAACAAAAGTAAAGATGAAATTGCATATAACCTGATCGATATTGATACCAAAGTTTCCGATCAGTTACTCGCAGAGATATCTAGAATTGAAGGCGTCGTAAATACCCGAGGTTTTCATTGATTACAATCTAACTCGGGTTCTTATAAAGAAGCGCGCTGGGGAGAGTATCGCTTGTTCAATTTTTCCAAGCGCACAAGGCTCGCCAAGAATCTTGCTGACAAGCTGCTCGGAATATAACCGGGCGTGAGTAGCTCCCCTTGAACCAAAAGCCAAGCAGTAATGAAGACCCGGTTCAAATAATTTCACATCTCTTACTCGTTGGGTCTTTGTTAGGGCTGCCCACTTCGGTGCCTGTCCTACAATTGGTGTGCGATCACGGGTAGATGCTCTCAGTCCAACCCATTCACTTTGGATATGTAAGGATTTTCCTAAAAGAGTTTCTGCTTGTTCGAGCAATAGATTTGTGTCCTCCGGAGATATTTGAAGAATAGAACTGTTTTGGTAGGTCCCGCTGACCACAGATTTGCCCTTAACGGTCGGGAAGATCGTGACAACACCATTCAAAATACTTCGCAAGTCATAAGTGTCGACTGATATCGCTTGCCCTCTAATTTTCTTTATTTCCAGTTGATCGGGTAAAAGTTCTAAGTTTGCACCTGTAGCCAAAATAAGATTCTGTGAAGAAAATACTTTTTCATTGTCGCTATAACCCTCCCAGCAATTATCAAATCTGAGTTCTGTGATGTTGAGTAGCTTTTTTTCTAAGTCTAGTTTCTTTGAAAAAATCTCGGTACTGAACCAGCCGGCTCGCGGAAAATGAAAATGATTACTCTTGGTTTCTGATATAAGCGAATCGGGGAGAAGATGGCAGATTTCTCTAAGCCTTTTTTGTTCGCTTTCTGTGTTTGGAACAGAGGTCAGTCCTGAGCGAAAAAACCCTGGGGCGTCGCCCATGTATTCGCTCGCAGCAATAGACATTCGGTATTGGGGTTCAGCTCTTTTTGCCAAGAGCGGAAAAACGCTTAGCTGAGGAATGAAGGACGGCCCCGCCGCGCCCATATCAATAATAGTTGGCTGGATATTACGTTTCCGTAAAGCCTCTGCGCAAAACAAACCAGCTAGTCCTGAGCCGACGATTGTGAAATCTTTATCTATTAGCTCAGCTGGCAACCATTTCCCGTCTAGATAACCTGTTAACATTTCTTTTTTATTTCCAAAACCACGCTCTTTTTTAGTTTTGAAGCCATTATCTTCTAGATTTAATTTAACTTTCCCTGCCGATGAGTAAGTCAGGGCTCTTGCTCCGGGCCTTGATAGCAGCCTGATCTTTTTAAAAACCTGGCTATCCCACATACGTTCATTTTTGGCTGGCGAAAATCCGTCGAGAAACCAGAAATCTACGTAAGCGTCGAGATTTGAAAGCGCGCTCACCACATCATCGAGCACTATTAAAACTCTTACGTTCTCCTGAATCCAAATCACATGTTGCCCTTTAAATGGCATCGGGTAATTAGAAATAAATTGGTCCTTGTTGCTTGTTTCTAAAAATTGAAGCATCTTTTTTAAATCTGGTTTGCTTACAGGATGCTTTTCAATTGAAACAAAATTAAGTCGCGAAGACTTGGGCAAACTTGTCCAAAACTCGGCGGTTAAAAGGAGGTTGATTCCAAACCCTAAGCCAAGCTCACAAACCGTAACTTGGGAGTTCCTGGGTATATCCTTTACACATTCCGCAAACCTTTTTACGAATACATTTAACTTTTCTCGAATAACATAGTTCTCTTGGCCATAGATGTCTCTATATTCGCATGAGTAAGGGTTTTGGTCATTCCAAACTATCTCGGCAGGTTCTAAAACATATTCTGATTTTTTCATGTTGACTCAAACATCAGGATCTATTTTGCAGGGAATCCTTTTTTCTCTAGAACTTCAATCAGTCGTTCTTTGTTAGCTCCTTGAATAATAATTTCTCCGTCGCTGCATGAGCCTCCGACCCCAAGGTGTTTTTTTATTTCTTTAGCAAGTTTTTTTAATTCAACTTTTCGAAGCGGGACATTTTTTATTACATTGACTGGCTTACCTCGTCTCCCCGCAGTTTGTTTTTCAATAAAAATTGGGCGAAATTTGCTATCGTTTTCTGGCGCATGAGAGCAAAAACACTTGTTAATCTTTTCCTGGCATTCTGGACATAATCTCCCAATGTCCGTGGAGTAAACGATATTTTTTTTAATCATTTCGAATACACAAAGATAGATAGAGCCCTTTCCTGTTTTGCTAAAGAGCAAACGTGGATTATCTTAAAGAGCATTTCTTCAAGAACCTCCGCATTTCCTTCATCTTGATCTAATTCTTCATCATAATCCAAAGATTCTACCCAAATTCCGGCTAAAAGAGGAATATCATCCTCGGGAATCTCTGCAATTCTCTCGGTTATTACTTCGTTGATTTTAATCAGAGACATCCCGCCGAGATCACTTTCGAAAATTAGTTGTTCCAGCGATTCGGCTTCATCGAAAAAAATTCCAAGCAAGTGAGCATAAAGTTTAATTCTTTTCTCGGAATCTATCCGGCCGAGGGTAACGCTTGGAAACGTTTTGGTCGGATCCTCATTGCCTATTACGGACGATATCTGCTCTTCTATTGCTAAAATGAGAGTGTGAGATGACTCAAACAAGCGAGACCTTGTCTGCTTGTAGGCCTTTTTCGGAACTTACAGTGATGAATTTTACTCTTTGGCCTTCTCTGATATTACTTGTTTCTTTCCCTGAGAAATTTCGAAAATGCACGAAGATCTCATCTCCCTGATCGGCACTAATAAATCCGTAGCCTTTTCGTGAGTTGAACCATTTGATATTTCCATACTCGATGGCATCCTCGTGTAAACCAAACAGCTTGTCTTGGAGAAGGAATGATATCAGCGGCCCTATAAAAATAATTAAAAATAAGCCCACATCTTTGAGTTGTCCCGGGAGAGAAATTTGTCCTAAGAAATCAAATTTTATAAATGAAAAAATAAAAGTTGTAATCAAAATCATAAAACCAAGCTTTTTTATAGTTATCATATGAATGACTTTCTACCAATTTATCGAAATTTAAGTCCTCAATGATACTAATCTCTTGAGCTAAGTGGAATATTTGTTTGGATTACGTTCGCTCTATTTTTTATCAAGGTCCTTCGCTATGCTTTAAGAGGATTGATTTATAATTTTTTACCGTTTGCTCCAAACCTTCATAAATTGAATCGCAAATAAGAGCATGACCTATTGATACTTCGCTGATATCAGGTACCTGCTGCACAAACAATGGAAGGTTATGTTGATTCAGGTCGTGTCCCGCATTGACCATTAGTCCTAGATTGATGCTTTTCTGTGCAGCTGAAATAAATTTACTCAGAATCTCCATCTGCATGTTCCCGCCGAATGAATTTGCGTAGGGACCGGTGTAAAGCTCGATTCGCTCTAATCCCATTTTTTTGGCAAGGTCGATTTGGTCTTGGTCTGTCTCTACGAAACCACTTGTTCTGATTCCCTGAGATTTAAGCCTTTCAACGAGTTGACGAAAATCAAAGGTAATTTCTTCGAAATTCCACCCATGATCTGAGGTTAATTGCTCGTTAGAGTCCGGGACTAAAGTGCATTGATCTGGTCTGACTCTTTCAACTAAGTTAATGAAGCCTGGATATCCGTTACTTTGTTCAGCAAATGTCGGATTACCTTCGATGTTTAATTCAACATGTTGGTGCTCTGGTTTTTTGAGAAGGTTAGAGAGTTCAACTACATCGTTAGGAGTAATGTGCCTTTGGTCCGGACGAGGGTGAACAGTAATCCCATCCGCCCCGCCAGCAATAGCCGTTTTCGCTGCTTCTACGACGCTAGGTAATTTGCTTTTGCGTGAATTTCGTAAGAGCGCAATTTTATTTAAGTTAACCGAAAGTTTCGTCATGTGCCTGCCCAAATTGCTTACCTGAGTCCATTAGTAATTCAGTATTTTACCCATCTTTTTTTTCATGTTTTTCTAATTGCGAAAGATAACCACCCCTTGCCAAATAACCTATAGTGATTGCTACATAAAGAAGACTTATCAGGGGGCCGCCAACAAATTTATATGTTACCCATATTTCAGTGCTGAACGTATAGGCCACGACTAAATTCAAGAGACCAGCCAATATAAATCCGGCTGACCAACCATAGTTTAGCCGCATCCATATTTCGTCTTCTAGATGAAGCATTTTACCTCCCATTCGTTTCAATAAATTTTCTTTCAAGAGGACGCTGCTGAACACAAGGACAAAACCAAACAACCAATTTACGACCGTTGGCTTCCACTTGATAAACACATCGTTCTGAAGAGCGATCGTAAGTCCACCGGAGATTATAATCACTGCGAAGATGGCCTTCGTTACCCCCCTCACGTTCTTAAAAAAAAGTTTTTCTATCAAGATCTGGCAGCCTGCTCCGACCATAAGCGCTATAGTAGCTAGATAAATATCGTCAAATAAAAAAAAGACTGATACAAAAGCAAGTATGGGCATGAAATCAATTAGCTGTTGCATGGTCAGGTTTTCCCGTGGTTCATTTGAATTATTTGAAGGAGGGTAACGCAAGTCTCAAAGGATAACTATTGTTATCGCGGGACAAGAGCTTTGCAAAAACGGGATAAAGAGAACCAGAGAACAGTCTTCGGTGTCGTCAACCTGCCAAAATTTTGAGGTTGGTGATGTTAGCAGAGCAGGCCGAAACCTATACAGTTGGATTTCCTTCTCTCTGTCTAAGCTTCTTTTTCTTAGCTATAATATGAGCTATAGAAAAATATTTGGAAAATCAATTGGAGTCGTCGAAGGAAGAGGTAGGTCTCGATTCGCAAAAAGAGCCGCTTGCGTTAGTAAGAGGATCACCATTGGCTCAACTCCCTCTGGACTTGTATGTCCCCCCTGACGCTCTTGAGGTTATCATAAGAGCGTTCGAGGGTCCCTTGGACCTTCTTTTATACCTCATTAAAAAACAAAATTTAGATATTTTAGAAATAGAGATTTCCCAGATAACAGAGCAGTATATGCAATACATTGAAGCTCTTAAGGAGATGCGGTTCGAGCTGGCCGCCGAATATCTCGTGATGGCCGCTTTTCTTGCCGAGATTAAGTCCCGAATGCTCTTGCCTAGGCAGTCAGTGGACGAAGAGGAAGAGGAAGACCCTCGGGCAAACCTTATAAAGCGACTCCAAGAATATGAACGTTATAAAAACGCAGCGGTTGAGATTGATGAGCTTAATAGGGAATTCAGAGATTTTTGGTCTGGTAGGGCGACACATGTAGAGGTAAATACACCCTCAAAGCAGCCTGATGTTACTCTAAAAGACTTGGTTTTGGAGTTTGTTGAGGTAGTTAGTAGAGCAGAGCTTAAATCTAACCATTCTGTGCAATTAGAAGTTCTTTCTACTCGAGACAGGATGATAAAGATTCTTCGGACGTTAGAATCGGGACCAAAAGGTTTTGTTGAGTTCGGTTCTTTTTTTAATCCTCAAGAAGGGAAAAAAGGAGTGGTTGTTACTTTTATGGCCATTTTAGAACTTATAAAAGAGGGTTTGCTGGAAACCGTTCAAGGCGATCAGTTTGCGCCGATATACATAAAACTGGCATAACGAAAAGCAGACTGGAAAAAAATGGAAAAGTTACCGATAAAAGAAATCATCGAGGCTGCAATCCTTGCGGCAGATGGACCTCTCTCAATTCAGCAGTTAGGTGATATTTTTGAGGAGAGATCAGTTTCTAACCTGGAAATAAAACAAGCGCTCGCAGAAATACAAAAAAGCTGTGAGGGCAGAGGTTTTGAATTAAGAAAAGTAGCAAGTGGTTATAGGTTTCAGATAAGAGTTGAATATAGCGACTGGGTTTCCAGATTGTGGAAAGAGAAGACACCGAGGTACTCTCGAGCTTTATTAGAAACACTTGCTTTGATAGCCTACAGACAACCCATAACGCGAGGGGACATCGAAGATGTCAGAGGTGTTTCCGTAAGTAGCAATATAATACGTACATTGATTGAGCGGGATTGGATCAAAATCGTAGGACACAGAGAGGTTCCTGGACGTCCCGCCCTTTATTCTACAACAAAAGCCTTCTTAGACTATTTTAACCTAGAGCGTTTAGATCAATTGCCTACCTTGCAAGAGATTAAAGAATTGGGTGTAAAAAATGATTTCCCTGAAAGTTCGGAAAATGTCGTTTCAGATCTGTCCAGTGAGTATTTGGTAAAAAAGGAATCAGATTTGTTTGAGGCCGAAGAAAAGGAGGGTAATGATCTTGCAGGCTAAAACTTATCGTGCCAAAGCCCTTTTTTCTCGCAAGAAAAAAACATACGAGTCTGAGCGATATGGAAGAAACACCGAAATCTGAGAAGTTGCAAAAAGTCCTCGCTAATAAAGGCCTAGGTTCCCGGAGAGAATTGGAGAGTTGGATCGAAGCGAGAAGAATATATGTGAATGGCAAGGTGGCTAAGCTTGGTGACCGAGTTCTAATCTCCGATGAAATTAAGGTTGATGGAAGATTGCAGAACCAGAAGGCCAGGCCTCAACGTTACCTGCTCTACAACAAGCCTGCTGGAGAGGTGTGCAGTCAAAGAGATGACAAGAAACGAAAAAAAGTTTTTGACAGTTTGCCTAAATTAACAGGACAAAAATGGATATCAGTTGGACGTCTTGATATCAATACAAGTGGTCTTCTTCTCTTTACAACTGATGGTTTCTTAGCTAACAAGTTGATGCATCCGTCTTCACGAATTGAGCGGGAATACGCTGTGCGTGTTCTTGGTAATGTGCATCCGAGTCGTATAGAGGCAATGAAATCAGGCGTTGTCATTGATAACACTTTGATGAAATTTTCAGACATCCAGATGAGTCCCACTCTAGAAGACGAAAAACGAGCGAATCAATGGTTTTACGTAGTTCTTATGGAAGGAAAGAACAGAGAGGTTCGAAAACTTTGGGAATCGCAGGGCTGCGTGGTTAGCAGGTTGAAGCGTGTCCGTTATGGTACATTTTTCATCCCCTCCTCAGTTAAGGTAGGGCAATACAAGGAATTAGGAAAAAATGATGTAAGGGCGTTGCACGCTCTTGCAGGGATTAACGGGGTGCTTTGATCCTATTTGCCCAATCCCAAGTTTGCTGGTTCCCAGAAAACTCTTTTCCATGTTCGTGTTTGCTATCTGGCCCAGCTAAATAGAGGTAAAGAGGCATCAACGTCTTAACGTTTTTTATTTTTCTTGGGTCTTCTCCGGGGTAAGCTAATCGTCGCATAGATGTCCTAGTGGCTTCTGGATTAACGCTCGTAACTACTACCTTCGCCGTGTTTTCTAACTCCTCACTCAATATTTTTACGAAACCCGTTAGAGCGGATTTCGATACCGAATATGCTCCCCAGTATGCTCGCGGAGTTTTTCCAACGCTTGAGTTAGTGAATATTATCCTTCCATCTACCGACTTTTTTAACAACGGTAATAAAGCTTTGGTTAAGACGAACACAGAGGTCACATTTGTTTGTATGACGGACGTCCATTCTCTGGAATCATAATTCTCTATAGGTACTCTTGTACCCAACATCGCTGCGTTATGAAGTAATACGTCAAGCTTTCCGTAGTTGTCTTCTATAGTCTCTTTGAGTCGCTCGCTGGTTGCCTCGTCTAAAGTTTCGAGATCCAGGTGGACTATCGCGGGTTCTGGTGCGCCTTTTTGGCAGATTTGATCATATACCTTTTCAAGTTTTTTTATTGTCCGCCCCAACAGGATAACTTGACCACCATGCTCTGCAAAAGAAACCGCTGCCTCTTTCCCGATACCGTCCCCTGCCCCGGTAACAAGTATTACTCGATTTGCTAGACTATCTTCTCTCAGATTAAACAAGTTAGGCTCTTATTTTTTGCAGTGAACTATGTAATTCACGTCTACGTCGCTACTAAGCTTATAAGTTTGAAAGATAGGATTAAATACCATGCCAGAGATGTCTTGGATTGAGAGGTTGTGTTTTCTGCACCAAACCGCTAGCTCTGAAGGTTTAATAAGCTTCTCGTATTGGTGAGTGCCTTTCGGCAGAAGTTTTAGCAAATGCTCCGCCCCTATAATCGCGAAGAGAAATGATTTGGGATTTCTGTTAATCGTCGAGAAGAATGCATTGCCATTTGGTTTCAAAAGCTTAAAACAGCTGTAGATCACAGATTCGGGGTTAGGAACATGCTCAAGCATTTCTAAGCAAGTGACAACATCAAATAAATCGTCATTTTCGATAGCGAGTTGCTCTATAGTGGTGTTCTTGTAGTCTGGGAAGATTCCCGATTCGTAGCTATGCAGTTTTGCTACTTTTAGTGGCCCGTTTGCAGCATCTATTCCAACAACCTGCGCCCCCGCCAAGGTCAGAGCTTCAGATAAAATACCGCCCCCGCAACCGACGTCAAGAACTCTTTTGCCTTTGAGATCAACCCTCTCGCTTATGTACCCCATACGGATTGGGTTGATGTCGTGCAGCGGTTTGAATTTCCCTTGGGTATCCCACCACTCTTTAGCTATTGCTTCAAACTTTTCTAGCTCTTCCTCATCAGTATTTTCCTTGTTCATGATATTTTCGAAGCTAAGGACATTATTTTCTCTTTCCATATATCTACTTTTCTCTCAAGCTCGGGCATGTTAAATTTTGATAATTCTTTGTTTTGAAGGATACGCTTTCCGTCTATCCAGACATTAGAAATATGGGCGCTCGTACAATTGTAAATTAGTTGAGATACAGGGCTATAAACTGGTTTTAAAGCTATCGATGACATGTCTATTGCAGTTAAGTCGGCTAGCTTTCCAACCTCAATGCTCCCTATTTTGTGTTCGAGACCTAAAAATTTTGCTCCATTCAATGTAATCATCTCAAGACAATCCTCTGCGGCTATTTGACTTGCATCGTTAGTGACTGCTTTGGATAAAAAACTCGCTGTTCTGACTTCTTGGAGCATGTCCAAATCATTATTGCTCGCGGCACTGTCTGTTCCAATCGCGACGTTAACGTTTTTCGCCAACAAATCACTAATTGGACAGATCCCTGATCCTAGCTTCATGTTTGACTCGGGGCAATGGCCGACATGAACTTCGTTCTTCGCTAGTCTCTCTATTTCATCCGAATTCAATTGAGTTAAGTGAATTGCCTGAAGACTTCTATTCAGTATGCCAAGGTTTTCAATTCGAGCAAGCGGTCGAAGCCCACATTCGTCTAATGAATCTTGTATTTCTTGACTGGTTTCATGTAAGTGAAGTTGGATTTTAATTTTCTTTTTTTTCGCTAGTTCAGCGACTCTTAAAAAGCCTTCATCGGTTACGCTGTATGGGGCATGAGGAGATAAAGAAAGGCTCTGTAAAGAATTATCTTGTTGTCGATTAAGAAGCGTCAGACCCTTTGCAAGATGATCTCTTTCGTCGCTTGCCCAATTATTTTTAAACTTTAAGACAGGAATCCCTATCTGTGCTCTCATGCCAAGTGACGCAAAGGCACTCGAAGAGGCTTCGGGAAAAAAATAATTGTCCGCAACGGTTGTGGTTCCGCCCATTATCATTTCAACTCCGGCAAGTTGAGTACCATCAAGCACAAAACTTGGATCGACAAGTTTCTCTTCAATTGGCCAAATCCAATTACTTAGCCAATCCATCATATTCCGATCGTCGGCTATTCCTCTGAGCAAAGACATCGCGGCATGAGAATGGACATTTATGAAGCCGGGAGTTAAGAGTTGATCAGGAAGCGAGATGTTTGGCGCTTCCCGAAAATTTTTCAAAGCTTCATTGGTTGGAAGAATCTTTGAGATTGTGCTTTGCGAGACTGCTACAGAATAGTCTTCCAGAACACATGACCTCGGGATTACAGGAGCAATCCATTTAGGAGAAATTAGATAGTCTATTTTTTGGCTCATAATTAACTCTAGTTCTTGGTAAAAAGTCGGCGGTTATTTCTGTGGTTTTCGACTAACCGAAGCTCCAACCGCTAACCAGTAAAACCCCAAACACAAACTATAAACCAATATTTGTGAAGAGGAAAAAAAATCATTAAAAACAATAATTTAAATTGCCAACATCGTTTAAAAACGATTGAGGTCAAATTTAGATTCGTGTTAAAATAGACAGGTAAAACTTAAACTTTTTAGTGTTTTTTTCGTTTTGTTTCGGTCCTTTTTTTGCTTGCTAACCAAACTTCAATAAACAGGATTTTAGGTCTTAATTGTTTTGGTTTAGGCAACAAAAACCGACCATGAAACTTTATTGCTGGGTGGTATTTAGCTGTGTCAGATCAAGATGATAAAGATATAGGAACAATTAGTATCGAGGAAGAGCTCAAAGTATCTTACCTTGATTACGCTATGAGTGTTATTGTCGGTCGCGCTCTTCCTGACGTTCGAGACGGGTTAAAGCCCGTGCACCGAAGAGTTCTGTTTGCAATGAGCGACTTGAACAATAGCTACAATCGGCCCCATATCAAATCGGCCAGAGTAGTCGGAGAAGTTATAGGAAAGTATCATCCGCACGGAGATATGGCTGCTTACGATACCATTGTTCGAATGGTCCAAGACTTTTCGATGCGTTATCCACTCGTTGATGGTCAAGGAAACTTTGGGTCTTTGGACGGAGATGGAGCTGCGGCCTCTCGTTATACAGAAGTTAGGATGGAGAAAATTTCTCAAGAATTATTGGCAGACCTGGATAAAAACACTGTAGATTTTTCTGAAAATTACGACGGCACGCTTAAGATGCCCGAGGTTTTACCATCCAGACTCCCCAACCTCCTTATAAATGGATCAAGTGGTATAGCTGTGGGGATGGCGACAAACATTCCCCCTCATAACCTCAAAGAAGTGATAAGCGGTTGTCTTGCCTTGATGGAGACCCCAGATATAAGTGTTGAAGAATTGATGGCTCATATCCCAGGTCCTGATTTTCCGACAGCGGCTCTCATAAACGGTCGCGCAGGAATAGTTCAAGCATATAAATCGGGTAAGGGAAGAGTTCAGATTAGATCAAGGTGTGAGGTTGAATCTGACGCCAAGACAGGCAAAGAAAAGATAATAATTAAAGAAATTCCTTATCAGGTGAATAGAGCAAAGCTTTTGCAGAAAATTGCAGAGCTGGTTAAAGAGAAAAAAGTTGATGGGATAGTAGAGTTGAGAGACGAGTCTGCTTCCGAAACAAGAATAGTAATAGAGTTGAGAAGGGGCGAGGTAGGCGAGGTAGTCCTGAATAACTTGTATGCGCTGACGCAGCTTCAGAGTGTATTTGGCATAAATATGGTTGCGTTGGTAGAGGGCGAGCCTAAGTTGTTAAATTTAAAAGAGGTCCTCGAGTGTTTTATTATTCACCGCCGGGACGTAGTTACCCGGCGAACGTTGTTTCTTCTGTCTCGAGCAAGGGCAAGAAGCCATATTTTAGAGGGCCTCGCTGTTGCCCTATCAAACATTGATAGTGTTATTGATCTTATAAAGAACTCTACTAATTCTCAGGAAGCGAAAGAAAAAATTCTAGAGTTGGCTTGGGTTTCTGAAACAGTTGAAGAGATGCTCAAAAATGTTAGTGAGGGCGCGACTACCCCTGAGGATATAGAACCAGGAAAAGGTGTTCAGGAAGATGGACGTTATTTTCTTACCGAAATCCAAGCCCAAGCTGTATTAGACATGAGACTAAATCGACTTACAGGGATGGAACGGGAAAAATTGATCGAGGAATATCGCGGAATCATTAGCGATATTTCGGAGTTGATTTCTATTCTAAGCAGTTCTGAAAAACTCCTTGAAATTATTCGTGAAGAATTAGTGTTAGTTCAAAAAGAATATGGAGACGAGCGCAGAACCGAGATAGTCGACGTCGAAGAAGATTTGACAGCTGAAGATCTTATTCCTGAACAAGATGTTGTAGTGACTTTTTCGAATGGAGGCTATGCGAAAACGCAACCGCTCGACACTTATCGTGCCCAAAGAAGAGGGGGTAGAGGAAAAAGCGCTGGGACAGTCAAGGAAGAAGATTTTATTGATCATCTTTTCATAGCAAATACGCATGAGACGCTCCTTTGTTTTTCAAA
>CACFLG010000021.1 GCA_902567095.1 uncultured OM182 clade bacterium | reverse complement strand
GACGTGGTGTGGCATGATGCAGTTTATGATCTTTCGATAAGGCGGTTTTTTGCCCTAAATCCGAAAGCTTTAGAGTGGGCCGGTTTTAATTTGGTGTTATTTTTCTTTCTCTTAATTTTTTCGTATCAAGTAGTAAGTGTTGTCAGGATTGAGGGTGCTATCAGCGACGTCTCATCCCGAACCAGCGAATATAAAGAAGCTAACGAGGGAGTCATTGATTTGAGAGAAGCCGCCCTGAAAAGGAAGGAGAAGTTGGCGGTTCTTTTCCCTACCCTGAATGAAAATCATCTGGAAGTTATTGATTCAGTATCTAGATCTTTTCAGGCGGAAAAGGGAAAGGTCATAGAGTGGCGTTTTGATGGTTCGATTGTCCAGGCGGTGTTTGAAGACCCAGTCACCGAACCCGAATCGATGGTGGAGAGTTTGGAAAAGATTGGCTATTTCAAAAAAATATCTGTTGATTTAGATGCAACTCGTAACAGAGTGAAATTATTTTTGGAACTTGCCAATGAATGACAGTGCGCTTTTTAATAAGCTGAGAGCTGAACTCGAGACTAATCCTCGGATACGTTTTGGTCTCTTCGGTATAGGGGTTATTTTTGCACTCATCTTGATTATGAACCTGCAAGATTATTCTCAGACCCGCCAAGATTTTTTGTTAGGGCAAACATTTGACTTGGATGATGCCCGATCAATCGAATCGGAGGAGTATTGGCGCGCTGAGCTGGAAGAGTTAAAAAAAATAGATCAAGATCTCAGAAAATCTTTGTGGACAGGATCTAGTGAAAACCGTGTTAAAATAAGTGCGCAAAGCCGACTGCTCGAAATGTCAAATAATGCGGGGCTTTCCAAGTTGGACGTTAAGGCGTCTGATTTTCAGGAAGTAACATCCTTGAATAACCACTATAGACTACAGTTATTGTTGCGGGGAAGTTACAAAGAAGGAGGTTTTGCTGACTTTTTAAAAGAATTGGAGTCGCATAGGCCCAGATTTGTGGTTGATTCGGTTGATGTTTTAACCAGTCCTAAGATTGGAAAACTTGGAAGGATAGAAGTGATGGCCAGCATCTATTTTCTAAAGGAAATTCAACCAGGAGTTCGGCCTTGACCAAAATAAAGTACGTTTTCGTCAGTGCTATGGTTTTTGGGGCTTTTTCTAATTTTTTATTTTTCGGGCCGCATGAATGGAAAGAGGGTTCTTCAGCGACGGGGTCTCCCTCTTGGAGTGCGAAGTTTGAAACTATGTCTTTAGAGGTGGACCTTCCGAGAATTAAAAATTTTTTTCGAAACACTTCTCCTAGCACGGCAATCAAAGAAAAGGATTTGTTGTTGTCGGCGTTATCGGAAGAGGAGAAGGTCTATAAAGATGAATGGAAGCTGATTGGTTCAATATTAGAGAAAGATGTCAGAAAAGCGTTCATAATGGCGTCTGACGGAGAAGTGCAAGAAATTGGAAGCGGAGACTCTTTTGGTTCCGCCAACAAAGCTCTGCAGATAGGAGAGAAAGCTATTGTTTATCAGAACGAGTCGGGACAGAAGAAGGTCTTGAGGCTCTACGAAAACCAAGATCTTGGGGGAGAAGATGAAAAAGATTAGGTGTCTGATTGCTCTTGTAGTCACGAGCTTGGTGGGGTGTGTCAGCTTCGATCCTGTTAGGGATTCGGAGATGTTTGATCCACTGCAAAAAATTGAAAGGGAGGCAGTTGAAGATAGAGCAATTCCAGAAAGCGAGATTAAAAGAACCGGCAAAGTGGAGGAGTTACCAAAGGCTCTGGTTTCTGAAATAAAAACAAGCGGTTCTCTCGAAGAACAATTTGGGGTTTCTAGGCGTGGCGAGATATTAGCGAATTTAAGAAACATGCCTCTGCCCGATTTCATAAATGAAGCTTTAGGTGAAAGGCTGGGGTTGAGCTATCTGTTAGATCCCTCACTGGCGGAGAGCAGCGACCTCGTGACGCTTTCGTTAAGTGAAGCTCTCTCGCCAAGCGAGTTTCTGCGAGCTACCAAGTCGGTCCTAGCTGAGTACGGCATATCGATGAAAAAAGATGGGCCAATAATCAAAGTAGATTACGATAAAAATGCGGCTGGAACCGAGAAACCCCTGCTAGTTACTGGGAACGCTTTACCAAATATCCCCTCTTCTCATCGCCGGATTTTTCATTATCACTCGCTTAAAGTTTTGCAACCTTCTCAGGTCAGGAATAATCTTCAGATTTTGTTTCCCGTAGAGCAACTTCAGGTCATTAATGTGATCGATGACAATGCTGTCTTACTGCTAGGGCCTGCGTCAGCGGTTAGGGAGTCAATCGAGGCTCTAGAATATCTAGATAGACCTTTTATGCGAGGTAAAAATAGTGTCGCTTATCGGCCGGTGTATATCGAGGCCGATGAGTTGGCGAAGGATCTTACCCGCGTGCTGCAGGCGGAAGGCTATGTGATTAGTAACACTATCCCCTTTGGCTCGATTATGATTTTAGATTTTTCTAGCCAACAAAGAATTCTGATTTTTGCGAATGACGAGAGTGTGCTAGATCATGCGATATCTTGGGCAAGAGAACTTGATTCAGATAAGCGGTCAGCAATCACCGACGGATTTTTTACATACGAAGCAAACAATATCACGGCTCAGCACATAGCTAGAGTGCTAAGTGCTTTTGAGGATGATAATAACCTAAGCAAAGGTTCTTCAAGAGCGCTTGCTACGAATAATGGGACAAAGAATTCTTCTGTGAGCGGCGGCGAGGGCAATCGAAGTATGGTTGCCAGCTATATGGGCGGTAACCTAGTTGTCGATGGAAATCGCAACGTGATTTTTTTTAAGGGGTCAGGAAAAGAATGGGCTAGAATCCGTCGCTTGATTGAGCAAATCGATCAACCGATTCCTATGGTTCTAATTGACGTGCTCTTAGTCGAGCTGACCCTCAGTGAGGGAGAGAACTCGGGAGTCGAATGGCTTTTTAGGAGTAAGGTAGGGGACTATGGCTTGAGAGGCAGCACGAGGGGCGGATTATCGCTCAGTGGCAATGGGCTATCGCTCGTTATGGACAGTGCAGGCGAGACACGAGCGATAGTTAACGCTTTTTATCAGAACGATAAAGCATCGATTCGCTCTTCCCCGAAGCTTTTGGTTAAAAGTGGAGAGACCGCGCAGATTGAAGTTGGAAATGAGATCCCTATTTTGACTCAAAATGCTCAGTCCATTGAGTCAATCAATGCACCGATTCTTCAATCGGTTGAGTATAGGAAAACCGGGGTTTTGCTATCGATTAACCCAGTGGTTCAGGCGAGCGGGCTTGTTGACCTGATTATTTCTCAGGAGCTCAGTGAGCAGCAGTCAATCGGGGCGCTTGGTTCTCCCGTTATTCTTCAGAGATCTTTGGAGACGGCGCTCGCAATTAAAGATGGAGGTTCAATTCTTCTTGGAGGGCTCATATCCGATAATCAGATTGAAGCTAAGAGAGGGCTTCCTGTGTTGTCGAAGATTCCGCTTTTAAATAAGTTGGGGTCCGTAGACACTCAAAATACCGCAAGAACAGAGCTGCTCATGTTAGTTAGCACCTTTGTTTTAAAAGACAACCAAAGTGCGGTTGAAATTACGCAGAGCCTTAAAGAGCGGTTTGACGCGAATTTAGATTGAACCAAATTTTTATGCTCCACCTTTAAAGCGAGCTGATCTGATTTTGGCCGCAAGACGTCGACTAGATGGAGCGAAAACAAGCATTTAAACTCTGTTGAGGCTGGAAATTAAATAAGCAAATAATGTTGATTCTGGGTCTAGAGCTGGTTATCATACTTTTTCTGACCACCATGGAGTCAGGAGACTTTTTGCCTCCTCAACTTGGGGGGTGAAGAAAAAATATTTAATTTAGGAGATTCATGCATGAATTTTAAAAGAAATGCTTTACGCACAGTCGTAGCCGCAGCGGGGCTATCAGGCGCCGTTGCGGCGAACGCTGGAACGTGGCTCGCAACTTCTGGTGCACCCGTGTATGCGACTGAATTGTTTGGGGCAACTTCCCCAACCATTACACCCACGACTGCGGTCTACACTATGGCTACCATTATAGCCGCGGGTGCAACAGCCAGCATAACCTACACTTTGACAGGCGGCACATGGGGTGGCAGTGGTTTGTCCACTTCCTCGTTAGCTTACACAAGTACTAGTAATGGTGTTGTGAGTGCTGCGCTGGTTGACGGTGGAGCAAACACCGATTCAACCGCAACCTTCAGGGTAACAAGTATCATCGTGACTACTGCGACTGATACATTTACGTTGACTTACTCTATTGACGGGGCGCAAGGGTTAAGTACTGCTTCTACTACTAACGGTCCCACACTTGCATTTTCTATTGTAGATACACTTGGCAACTTAGATACTGCCGGAGCTGCTACGGTAGTAGCGGCATCTGCCGAGGCCGTCACAACGGAAGGTGCGGCGAATGCAACGCCAAGCTTGATCGACGTTACGAATAACAGCACTCAGTTTACAGGAGCCTCTACTCTTAGCTACAACGCGGGCACCTTCAATCTCGACGATACTGGAGTCGGTGTTGAAGAAGATGGCGTGACAGCCTTCGCCTTGAATGCAAGCTTTGGTGCGCTTACCGCGGCCTCAACCACAGCAGTGGTAACTGGTGACTTCAGTGCCTCACTTGGCGTGGATACTGACCTGGATGGAAACTCTGGCGAAGGTGAAGGTGTAACCATCAGTGCTTGTTCGCTAGCCGCGAATGCTACTACTCTTACTGCAGACACAGCAACGTTCGTGTTGGCAGGGGCTGATGTTTTAACACAGGCGAACAACGCTACTGATTGTATAGTCAACATCAACGTAGACGGAACGACTGTCATACCTGAGCAAAGTCCGTCTTTGGCGTTAACTCTTGACTATTCTACAGTTACAAACGTAGACGAATCTCGGATTGTTCCACTTGCGCCTATTGCGAAAGACGGAAGCACAGTACCGGTTAACCTGTTGTTAAATCCAACGGGTGCTTATGATAACTTTATCAGAGTATCTAACACAGGAAGTGTTGCTGGTGACGTATTTATCACTGTATATAATGACTCCGGAGACGCAGCCACTTATACCTTGGTATCGGGTCTAGCCGCGAACGCGAGTACTGATCTCATTTCGGTAGAGACTATATACGCAAGTGCACAGGCAGCTGATGCAACCTTTGACGTAGGCACCGGAAAACTTCGAGCCTCTGTTACTGGAGAGTTTAGCGGTGTTAATGTTCAAAATATCTCAACGTCAACGGACGGAACAACGTTCTTTACGTTCTAAGATATTTGACATAGAAAGAAAGGAAAAGGCGACCTATGGTCGCCTTTTTTTTTCTCTGGCCAAAAAGCTTTTAAAAATAATAGTAAGGTCAGTCGCTTTCAAAAATTTCTCCCTCTCTTCTTTAAAGAGCTAACTGCAGTTGCTACTATCGTAGCCATACGTTGGAAGGATTTTTTTTCGTGCAGAAAGATCTCACCGTGAAAGAAGCCTTATTTGAGGCGAAAAAATCACTCAGAAAAAAAGATTTTTTGAATGCAGAAAACCTTTTTATGTTAATTCTGGAAGCTGATCCCAACAACTTCTCAGCTAAAAAGGGTCTTCAGAAGATTAAAAATAGAGAAAAAGATACCACCTATTCAACGTCCAAAAAGGCTAGGTTGAATCCTGCCCCAAAGGAACTGGTCGACCAATGCCTGGAAGAATTCAACTCAGGCAATTATGGCGCCGCTGAGAAACTTTCCGCGTCGGTCCTTAATGATTACGAATCTGTTGTCATATCTAACGTTCTAGGGATCGTACTTCATCTTCAGGGGAAGTTCGGTCAAGCGATAGAGGCCTTTGAAAGAGCCGTAAAGCTCCAACCCGGTTTTGCCGATACCTGGGGTAATATGGCGCGCACCTTAGAGGCACTTGGCCGATACCAAGAGGGCGTTAATGCCGCGCGCAAGGCTATCGAACTTGATCCCGAGACTGCCAGCTCACACAATAATCTCGCTTCGAACCTACGGGGTATGGGTAGGGCACGGGAGGCTGTCAAGGTCTTGGAGCGGGCGTTGGAGCTTAGCCCAAATCTTCCTGAAGCGCATAATAATCTTGGAAATAATTGGGGAGATCTAGGAGATTTGGGACGCGCCTTAGAAAGTTATGAGAAGGCGATTCATCTCTCGCCTGATTTCCATGTTGCCATTTCTAACTTGCTTTTTACCTCTTTTCAAATCGCTGAAATTCCTCCACAGGATAATCTCATTAAAGCTAAAAATTACGGACAGGTTGTCGCGAATAAAGTGGAAAAAATTTATGGACACGATGACAGAAAGCTCAAGGATAAGATTCGAGTTGGGTTTGTCTCAGGAGACTTTAGGAGCCATCCGGTAGGTTATTTTCTTGAGGGATTCCTTAAGCACATAGATTTTGAAAAAATTGAGTTCTTGGCTTACCCTTCAGGAGGCGAAGAAGATGCTCTGACAGAGAGGATTAAGAGTTATTTTCTCGCTTGGAAACCAATTTCCGGCCTGAGCGACAGAGAAGCCGCTTCGGAAGTTTTTCGCGATCAAGTCGATTTACTTTTCGATCTGTCGGGGCACACTCGTTCTAATCGACTCCCTCTTTTCGCGTGGAAGCCCGCGCCGATTCAAGTAACTTGGGGCGGTTATTTTGCTACAACCGGGCTTAAAGAAATCGATTACATTTTGGGCAATTGGGAAGTCACGCCCCCTAGTGAAGAACACCACTTTGTTGAGAAGGTTTGGCGGTTGCCTAATAATTATTTCTGTTTTACCGAGCCGGATCTCAATATAAAAGTTGAGAGTTTACCTGCGCTCGTTAGTGGTTGTGTTACCTATGGTTGTTTTAATAGCCTCATAAAGATAAATGAAAATGTAATTAAAACATGGGCGGAGCTCCTTTCTAGAAGCCCAGGGTCTAAGCTATTTCTAAAAACAAAGCAGCTTGAAACCCCTGCAGAGCGGGATAACATAGCTAAAAAGTTTTATAAAAATGGCATTGGTCGAGAACGGCTGATTTTAGAGGGCCCGTCTTCTCGCGATCAACTCTTAAACTCCTACAATAGAGTAGATATAGGACTGGATCCTTTTCCATATCCTGGTGGCGCAACGACGGCAGAGGCGCTTTGGATGGGAGTGCCGGTTATTACAATGAAGGGATCTTATTTTCTTTCCCATGTTGGAGAGTCTGTGATTACGGCGGCTGGTTGCCCGCAGTGGGTTGCTTATAACGAGTCGTCATACATTGAAAAAGCTTTAAATTTATCTTCTAAACCTGAGCGTTTGGCGCTGATTCGTAATGAGCTTCGAAAAAATGTTTTGAAATCCCCTCTATTTGACGTCTCTCTTTTTGCCAGAGATTTTCAGGACGTAATCCATGATATGTCCGCGAAACTTAAAAGATGAAGCGACTTAATCAAATAGATGATTAATGTGAGATAATAGGGGCCTTGGAGGAAAATTCTTAGCGAAAAGAATTTTCATCAAAACACCTTATCGTTAATTTTACTGGTGTTCGATTTTTTATCAAAAAACGTGGTTTGTGATCTATAGAATATGAATAAGAATTTGAGTGTTAAGCCCACTGTTTTAGTTGCTGGTGGGGCCGGATTTTTAGGTTCACATCTGGTAGACAAACTTGTCTCCCAGGATTTGGATGTTCTGTGTATAGACAATTTTCAAACAGGAAACAAAGACAACATCCGTCATTTGTTAAACAGAAAGGGTTTCGAATTTATCAGGCATAACATTTGGTTACCGCTCTATGTAGAGGTAGACCAAATATACAATTTAGCGTGTCCAGCGAGCCCGGTTCACTATCAAAACGATCCGGTTTCTACTTTGAAGACATCTGTTCTAGGTGCGATAAACATGCTGGGCCTAGCCAAACGACAAGGGGCTCGAATTTTTCAAGCCAGCACTAGTGAGGTGTATGGAGATCCTTTAGAGCATCCTCAGAAAGAAAACTATTGGGGGAATGTAAATCCTATTGGACCCCGGGCGTGCTATGACGAAGGAAAAAGATGCGCTGAATCTTTGTTTTTTGATTACAATCGGCAGTTTGGCGTAGACATAAGAGTGGCTAGAATTTTCAATACTTTTGGGCCTCGCATGCATCCGAACGATGGAAGGGTCGTTAGCAATTTCATCACCCAAGCGATTGCTGGTGACTTAATAACAATATACGGAGATGGCAGCCAAACAAGATCTTTTTGCTATGTAGACGATCTCATAGACGCAATCATTTTAATGATGGAACGTGACTTCCGTGGTCCCCTTAACCTAGGCAATCCCTTAGAGATTTCGGTACTAGAGTTGGCGGAGACAGTCATTAAATTGACGGGATCTTCGAGCAAACTGAGCTTTAAACCCTTGCCTGAAAATGATCCTCAAATGAGGAGGCCAGATATCTCTGCTGCTGAAAATAATATCGGTTGGAAGCCAAGAGTGAATCTTAAAGATGGTTTAAAAGAAACTATCAATTACTTCAAATTTCTGTTGGGCAAATAGAGATGAACCGTTTGTCTGGATCGAAGACTGCGGATCTCCTCACTTCAGACAGTTGCCCTGTTTGCAAAAACTATATTAGCGTGCGTTTTTTTGAGCCAGCTCCACAGCCTTTGGCAACGCTCGGTTGGCCCGAAACAGCTGATGAAGCAAAGGCTATGACCCGGTTATCGCTAGATTTTAAGCAATGTCTTTCTTGCAACCATGTGTGGAATACGTCCTTTTCATATGACGCCATACCCTATCAGATCAATCCTAGCAGGATGTACAACGATGGAAGTATTTGGCAAGGACATATGGTTGATACGCGGGCTCTTCTTCTAGAGCGAGTGAAGGATGCCCCTACGGTGATCGAAGTGGGTTGCGGCGAAGGCCATTTTCTTAGGGCTTTGGCTGATTTATTCAATGATGACGGAAGATTTATTGGGTTTGACCCTGACGGTTCAGGTGAGAGTGGCAAAGGACTCGAATTCTTCGCTAGGGTTTTTGATCCCCTTTTCGATGTAGAACGATTTAAACCGGACCTGATTGTGATGAGACACGTTCTTGAACATCTCACCCGACCTTTGGAGTTTGTACAAAAATTGGCGTGGGCTTCAGGAGCAATAGAAAAGCCGTTATGGTTTTTCGCAGAAGTCCCGTGCATAGACAAAGTATTTGAGGCGGGTAGGCTCTCAGATTTTTTTTACGAGCATCCGTCGCATTTCTCATCTCGTTCATTTCGAACACTTTTAGAAAATGTTGGGGATGTTGTTGATTTCCAAACGGGCTACTCCGGGGAAGTAATATACGCGCTCGCTAGAGTCTTACCGCAGGATTATCAAGCCAGTCAGGTAACCAGGACAGAAAGCTTTTTTGAAAGATCAAAGGAATCGATAAGTTTTATAAAAGTTCAATTAAGAAATCTTGCTTTATCTGGGAAAAAAACAGTGATCTGGGGCGGCACCGGGAAGGCAGCAGCTTTTATAAATCTTTTTAGTGCTAATTCAGAGGATTTCCCTTGGGTAGTTGATTCCGACGAGACTAAAGTTGGGTATCATGTGCCTGGAGCTGGTCAATTAATTAGAAGTCCCCGAGAGATAAAAAGTGATTATATTGACGTTGTCATTATTCCCTCTCAATGGAGAGCTCGAGACATATCTAAACAAATCCGCCGCATGCAGTTTTCAATCGGTCAAATACTTATTGAGCACCAAGGGAAGCTGGTTGACTTTCAAAAAGAAGAACATCCGTATTAAAATTTCCTGAGTTTAAAGAATATTCAAGCCAAATAGCTTTAACCCCCTTTCTTTTTTAATTCGAAATTGGGGTTTCAGCAGGCTGTGATATCATAATTGTACCTCTTGTATTGAGAGTTAAAAGTTCGCGATATAGAGCAATTCAGTCGCTAAACCAACAAAGACATAAAAGCCAGATCTAAATTTTTAGACGGGTTTCTTTGCGAAAAATAAAAAAGGAGACCAAATTGTCATTAAAAAGCAGTTCCCTTTTAAATAACTTTTCTAATATATCTATGGGAGATGTTTGTAAGTTTTCGGCTCTGGTCTCGCACAAAGAGTATGAACAGGCGATGCAAGATTTGGTTGTAATTTTAGCTTCGGTTGCGCGGCAAAATATTTCGGTTACGGGAAGCGCCCTAGAAGAAAAAGAGGCGTTAAGGACGACCAGAGCCATCATGTCTGTATTGGCATCCGGGATCACGGCGCTAATTTCAGATCCAAATTTCAACCTAAATGAAAGCGGGTTTAGGGCGCTCATTGCTCTAAAACATTCGCTGAGAAAGGTGTTTGCATGTACAAGTTTCAATGATATGAGTCACATTGTTGGATTGCTGGGAGACTTGAACGGAGATCAAGTTACGATCGGATCCAAGGAAATACCGAAAATATTTCTTACCAGTGGACTAGAATCGATTGATATCGATACCTTTAAACGAATTGAGCGTATGCAAGAGGATGTCCAACTCATAGTCTGGCTGGCTTTGCTTGACAATCGATATCTTCTTCTAAAAGCCGAAGAGATTAACTTAAATCGTTTGCTTGACATGGCTGATCAAATAAAACCGACAGCTTTTCATTCGTCAATCGAAATACTGTGCGCGGCGAGGGTATGGTTCTCCTGCAGCTTTTGGTCTAATGAAAGAAAACATAGGGTCAAGCCACTTCTGAACGAATGCTTCAAATTGACTGCGGAGAGACACGGGGTCCGTCCCCATTCTGTGAGTCCATCTCTACAAGAAAAAAATGGGAGAAGAACTGTCCTCGTAGTTCTGGAGCGTTGGGGGAAGACCCACGCTATGTCCCGTGTCTTTTCTAAAGCCTTCAAAAATATGGCGAATCATTTCCGTTTGATAGCTCTTTTGCCACGGAAGAAACTAGAAGAAGACCAATCGGATACAGAATATTTTGACCAAATATTGTACGTTGATGATGTTGATGAAAATGATAAGGAGCCCAGCCTTGATCTTTTTAGCACCGATATCGGAGATTTCTTGAAAGGTCTCGTTAAAAAAATAGAAAATGTCCGTCCAGACATGGTTATCTTCAGTAGTTTAGGTATGCACTTTGCCTCAATATTTTTAGCTCAGTTCAGGCTGGCGCCAATCCAGGTGCTTTTGCCTGGTCATCCAGCATCATCCTTTTCTGAAAACATCGACTATTTAATTCTGGAGGAGCACGTTTCACCTGCCGCGGAAACTGTAACGGAAAAGGTAGTTATTTCAAGGCCGCTTAGCATGTTTAGTTTCACGCCTCCGAACAAAGAATTGTTTGTTCGTAAAGTCTCTAAAGAAAAAGACACGGTTAAGATAATTTGTAACAGCATGTTACAAAAAATGACTCCCTCGTTCATTAAGGTTTGTCAAAAAATAAGTGATGAGGCTCACTCGAAAGTATCCTTTGATTTCCTTATTGGTTCAGATGTTCTTACGAAAGTTTCTATCCAGGAGCTTCTAGAGATGAAGCTTGAAAATGTAAGAGTACACAGATACATGCCTTACAGTGATTACGCAAAGATAGTAGGGCGCTGTGACTTGCAGCTTACGCCCTTTCCTTTTGGGAACACCAACAGTTTTATAGATGCCTTAGTGCAAGGAGTGCCAACAATTTGTTTGGATGGCCCTGAGATGCATTCAAGGGGAGACGCTGGGCTTGGCAGATTAGCAGGACTGCCAGAATTCTGTCAAGCGACGTCCGAAGAGGAATATGTCGACGCTGCGGTTCGTTTAATTAATGACCGCGAAGAAAGAGAGCGTATATCAAAGCAAATCCTCTCTTTGAATCATTATGAAACTGTTTTCAAAGACTCAGATGATATGGAATTCTTTTCGGCCGTAAACTTTGTCTTCGACAATCATGAGAAAATGCAATCTTCCGCTAAAAAATTTTGGTATCGCTTGGTCGACTAAGCTAGATTAAGCAGCAGAATTAGAGACACTGGATTCATATAGATACTGATAATTTCGACCCAACTGATACGAGCTTCCTTTAGCTAGCCGCAAGCATCATAGATAAAACTTCCCCCCGTATTGGGACTTAAAATAATTTTAGGCCATGACGTCGGTAGAATTGAATCGCAGATCGAATAAAGTAGAAGATCATTAGCGCCCCTCTAGAGCTTGTTCTGCCTCCAAGATGAGTCACCTTTGATGCGCCAGAACACAAAATTTTTCCGTGCTCCGCAGCTCTCAGAGACAAATCGAAATCCTCGAAATAAAGAAAAAAACGCTGGTCAAATCCACCGATGTTCTTTAGAACACTAACATTAGCCAATACTGCACATCCGCTGATCATTGTTACCTCTTGAGGTTCCTTAAAGCACTTGTCTCGATACTCATAACGGTCAAGCTGCGGTTTAAAAAATCTCCTTAGCCGGAGCGTTGGCAAACCTCTCACGATTAAAGCTAATACGGTAGGGTATCTTTTAGCAAGATGAACCGGTTCTTTGGAGCCGTCCTGCCCGAAGAACCCCAGCAAGGCTATGTTCTTTTGCAACAAATAGAGCTTGAGACCCTCAGTAATGCTATCTTTATCTAAAAACGCATCAGGGTTGAGTATAAGATGCACGTCGCTGCTGATCGTTTCCAAGATTTGGTTTTGGGCCGTTGCAAAACCGGTATTTTTTGTGTTCTCGATAATTCTGATGGGTAGATAGTAATCATTTTTTCTAAACATCTCTTTCAACTGATCAGTGCTTGGAGAATTTGAGATCAGTATCACTTCAAAGCCATTGATCAGACCACTTTTCTTTGCTGAATCCACTGCCTGAGATAAATGGCCCAAACATTTTTTTAGATGATCTTTATTCGTTTTGTAAGTAACGATACCAACAGACAGGTTTGTGGTCATGATGATTCACAATTAAGCGCTATGAGTGCTAACATATCACGAGATGATAGCTATGCAAAAAACGAGAATAACTTCGGTAAGGACTAATTATTGATGAACCGCATAGCATGACTTTTACGAATTTATTGCCCTAAAAAATGAGAAATACACGATTTTTTTAAATTAGGAGTTAGTCTTGAGACCGTCCGAAAACTTAAGAAAGAAAATTCTTTGAAAGAAGATAGGCCCTTATACTTAGAACTAAAAGATCATTACGAGGCAAAGTTATTTTTGCATGGCGACAACCATAGGGGGGTAGACTGGCCTAATAAACTAGATGCGGAGACTAGGTATCGAGTGATGATGGGCGTTTTAGATTTTTTGGGGCGAGAGGGCAATAATGCCCCTAAGGTATTAGACTTGGGATGTGGTTTGTCTCATCAATACGACTACTTCCTGCGAAACGGATTAGATGTTGACTACACCGGGGTGGATATATCTAGGGAATTTGTCGAAAGGTCAAAAGCAAAATATCCAAATAACAGTTATGTTGTAGCTGATATATTGAGAGATGAAAAAAGAATTCCCTTGTCAGACTACGTTTTAGCTAATGGCCTTTTTACAGAAAAACTCTCGATGACTTTTGATGAGATGTGGCACTGGGTGGGGAACATGCTGGTCGCGATGTCCAAAAAAGCTAAAATTGGATTTGCTTGTAATTTTATGTCGACGAACGTCGAATGGCAGAGAGATGATCTTTTTCATCTCTCGGTAGATCAATTGATCGAATTCGTTTCTTCGCGAATCTCTAAAGAAATTATTGTAAGGAGCGACTACGGTCTCTACGAATATACGATCTATGTCGGTTCTAGCCCGAAACAAGTGTAATTCTGAGGTTTGATCAAAGTTTGGAAATGAACGTCTCCGTCGCTATCATGCAGCCTTACTGGATCCCCTACGCTGGTTATTTTCGGCTTTTATCCGCGGCCGATAAATTCGTAATACTTGATGACGTTCAGTTTGCAAGACGGGGCTTTGTTCATAGAAACAGATTAAAGAATACAAACGGCGCAGCTGAGTGGATAACCCTACCTTTGAAAAAACAAGCAAGATCAGTTTTGATATCGCAACTGGAATTTCATCCGGATTGGAAATCGCTCTTGTTCAAGCAGCAAGCGAAATTCCCTATATTGAAAAAAGGGTTTGGCCTGATAGATAGGGAGATGGAAATAGCTACAGATTCAGTTTGTGAAATGATAATTGCAACTTTAAAAAAATATCAAACGATTCTTAATATAGAGGCCACTTGGTTTTTATCTTCGCAAATTTCTAATCCAAAATTGTCTGGAGAGGAGAAGATATTGGATCTCGTAAAGAAGTTAGGAGGGACCAGTTATGTTAACGCCTCTGGTGGCGCTCATCTATACTCGAAAGATCTATTCTTAAGAAATAATATTGAATTAAAGTTTTTGTGTCCTTGGCAAGGCTCTCACTTGAGTATTCTTGAGTTTTTAGCAGGAGAGGAAAGTTTTTCAGAGGTGAGAAAAGACATTTTCAAGCAAACCAGATTTACTAACTGATGATTTTATTTGGATCGGGTCTAGTTTTAGTAGTAGACCAGTCAAGAAACGGAAGGCACCAAATTTGTGAAAAGACCAATCGCCCACCTAAAGCTGGTGGTCGAGGAAATTTTTAATTGGAAGCGTTGATTCGGAATTTCCTTGGGAATTTTTTTAAATAGAACCTTTGCGCCTTAAAAAACCAAAGAAAAATCTGGTATATTTCAAACGGTATTATCTCGGAACACGTAGTCATGGCTATCACCGTAGTTCACAATTTCATATTTTCTCTGGTGCTTGACAATAAAGTCATTTCCGCAAATGAAGTATCTTCGATCTGTGAGATTGGAGAGCAAAACTGGCACTATCGAAATCCTGAAGTTTTTGAAAAAATTCTAGAGGAAAAAATTAAGGACCAGCCTACACTTGATTACTGGAAAATCAGGTTTGAAGAAATAAATAGTGTTCCTGAGAAATATAATCTATTTTCGGTCGCGCGGTTATACTACGAAATCCTTTTCGGAGACTATGAATATTTGGCCTTAGATATGCACGGAACTCCAGAGAGTACTTGTGTAGATTTAAATTTGCCTTATGAAACTGATAAGCAATTTGATTTAATTACTAATTTGGGTACGTCGGAGCATGTTTTTAACCAAGCGGAGCTTTTTAGGACGATTCATAAGCTCACGAAAAGAGATGGAATCATATATCACGGACTTCCTAACCAGGGTCAGTTTGACCACGGTTTTTTCAATTATCACCCGACTTTTTTTTACGATCTAGCCACAGCGAATGATTATGTTATCCTTCTCATGCTTTTGCTTTGTGTTACGGAAGTTGATGGTGTCGAAAAATCGGAGCTTCACGATATTTCTAAACCGGAGCAATACCGAGAGCTCGTTCGTCAAGGCAATTTACCGATACAGTCTGGAATACACGCTTTTTATAGAAAAAAGTCCGACAGAGCTTTTAGCTTTCCTCAGCAAGGGGTCTACCAGCAGAATCCGGATCGCGCAACCGCAGAGTATTGGCAGAAATATAGCCGTTAATGAATTCAAAGGACGAAAAAGAGAAACTGAAAAAGAAGTGTCTTGATATGGGGTGGATGGCGCCCTGAGCAGGAGTCGAACCTGCGACCCCCCGCTTAGGAGGCGGCAAACGGCCAAATCCCCCCAGATTCATTAACCTTCATCTAACATCATGAAGCTCATTGTTCCGGTGTCTGACCGGCGATAAGGTGAGTCATTGAGTTGGGTCTTTAATCAAGAGGATTCATGTGAAGGGTTGCACCCAGGTTGCACCGGGGCAAACCCGCCGCTGGAAAAGCGGACGCAGGGATCGAAGGGGAAAACAATGAAACGACATCTCACCCAAAAAGTCATCGAGCAGCTGTTGCCGCCGGCGAAACGCTGCTGGTACACCGACGATGCCACCCGTGGCTTAACGCTGGCGCACACGCCCAACGGGATCAAAACCTTTTATGCCGTGCGCAAACATCGCGGCAAAGTGAAGCGCCATTATCTGGGCCGGTTTCCGGAACTGAGTCTGGCCGATGCAAAGGTCAAGGCGTCAAAGATTGCCCTCGAGTACGATCAGGGGATGACGCCCCTCGAAGCCCGCGCCCTCGATCGCACCAAGCTGACCCTCGATGCCTTTTACGAGATCTATTACCGCGACCATCTCACCAAGCGACGCAATCCCGTTAAACGCCGCAAAGAATACGAGCGACTGATCCGTCCCTGGTTCGGCCATCGTCTGCTCACCGAAATCGCGCGGGAGGATATCGAAGGCCTGATGCGGGACATCGGCGAGGGCAGGGGACATCGCCGCACGGCCAACATTGCGCGCAACCTGTTGCGAACCCTCTTTAATAAAGCCCTGCAGTGGGAACATTACTCCGGCCTTAATCCTGCTGGACACATCACGCCTTACCCGGAGCATTATCGCACCCGTTATCTGCAGCAAGAAGAAATCGGACGTTTTCACGAGGCCTTGCAACAAGAACCCAACGAGACGATCCGCGACGTCATTCAGATGTTGCTCTTCACCGCTGCCCGAAAATCCAACGTCTTGTCGATGCGTTGGAGTGACCTCGATCTGGAACGGGGGCTTTGGCGGATCCACGGCACTGAAACCAAAACCGGTGACCACTACGCCATCCAGTTGAGTGATGAGGCACTCAAGATTTTACATAAACGGCGCGCGCGGCCCGGGGGTCTTTATGTTTTTCCGGGCAAGAGCAAGCGCGGCCATCTCACTGAGATCAAAGGCGCTTGGTCCCGCTTGCTCGATCGGGCCGGCATCGAAGACCTCTGGATCCATGACCTTCGGCGCACCCTCGCCAGCTGGATGGGTAACCTCGGCGCCAGCCCCTGGCAAATTGCGAAACAGTTGGCGCACAAGGACCTGCAATCCACCCAGCATTACGTGCACATCGATCCCGCGTACGTTCGTCCCAAGTTGCAGGAGGCAGCCCGCCTGTTCACGCAACACAATGATCGGGCCCACTAAAAAAAGTGTCAGGTTTTGAAAAAAGTGCTTGACCTCAAACCCACTTCAGGGGTTAAGGTAATTTTATGAGGAGCACGAATGCTCAAGACACTAAACCGAGATGAACGAGGATTGTTCGCTGAATGAAAATATTTGATAGTTCGACGCCCGCAGTTTTAACCACGAAACAGGTGGCTAAATTATTAGGTGTCACCGCGCACACCCTCACCGTGAATCGATCTTATGGCGGCCGGTTAAATATTCCTTATTTTAAGTTAGGCAGGCTGGTGCGCTACAGTCGGTCAGACGTTGAGGCGTTTTTGGCAAAGGCGTATCGGAGAGGCTAGTGCGATGGGAGTGAGGAGAAAATAAATCATGGGCGCTGCTGCGAAGAATCCGAGCAGCCAGAGCGCGACAGTTAAAAACATTATGGAGTCGTTTCCGCACATCTCGCAAATGTGTCACAAAGGACGGCGAACTAACTTTTAGCGGGCGATTAATCGAGCGCAAAAGGGCGTAGGAAGTATTAGGATCCGAAAGGATCACGGCGGAGAGGCCAACGCCATTCGCAGTTGCATAGCTCTAGCTTCCTAACTTGACGCTAGAGCTATGCCTAAAGAAAAGTAAACCGAGCGTAAAACCCGCATAAAACCAACCCCACACTGCCTAACAAACTCGCTGATAGCGGGCTAGTTCAAAGCATTAAAAACCCAGTTTTAAGCGTCCTAAAAGACACTTGAAAAAACTCGCCGATTTAGCGATTCTGTGCTTTTGTTTTGATATTATTTTAGCCATATTTTTTTAAGCGACCGTTTAGTTTAGTTTCGCTAACATCAAGGGGTATGTTCTAATGAAATTAAAAAAAAGAATCAGCGGCAATACTTTCTCTTTCCGCGCACCAATTCTGATTGGACTCATCAGTCTTCTCTGGGGCTGCGCTGACGACCGACCAGATGGTCAAATTTACATGATGAATGGCGCTGGAATGACTCTACCAGCAGCGGGAGTAGAACTTGCTCTTCTTCCGGGCGCTTCAAGGGCTGACTTCTTATACGAGCCAATCAAAGAAGCTTACGCGTACGCGACAGCGGATTTAAACACGACGCTCGTTACCCCATGCGATGAAGCCATTGAAATCATCGGTGAGTTTCAACAATCGCTCGACGAAGAACTGCAGGAGCTTCAAGGTTCAGGCACCGTGCCAGAAACTCCCGAGGCTTGCTTCAACGTGTGTGCGCAGCGTGTCGACCTCGAGGCTCAGCGAGAGCAGGACCGGGAGAAACTCAGCCAAACCATCAGTCGCCTCAATGCCGAGATTGCAGCCATAAAATCTGATGTCAAAGGACTACAGGCCTCTCGGTCTGAAAAATCAGGCGTTGTTGGAAAACGGTTAGAGCAGCTAAAAAATTCTCGAGACCGGTCTTTGAATGAACGCGCCGAAGGACTTCTTTCTGAAACAATCGCCAAGATCAAATTCAATATAGTCGGGAGCGCTAAAGATAGTTGGGAGAACGGCAAAGAAGTTTCCGTCTCCCTGAGTAACAATACTGATTACGCCATTTTAACAGCACAATACAGTCGTCAGCCGAGGATCGCCGGTTATTACCGAGGCAAGAAAATCAACGAATTGAAAATTAAGTTGCCCCGCTACGGGGAGAGGGTTACCACCGGCGACGATCTCGGTTTCAATAAAGGATATTTAATTGGCCCTGGGCAAAGAGCATTAATCGGAGATGACAGCATCTCAGATATCCCTGGGTTGAATTTGAGCTCACCCTCTGGACGACTGTTGGCAAAAGAGAATGGCTGGACACCCAATTCCAGAGGTTTCATTTTACCCGATGAAATAAGACTCGTCGATTTCTCGGCGTCTTTGCTCGTAATTCCTGATGAAAAGGGCCGCCGTGTCGGGTCAGATATTGTTTACTCACCGAAGCCTGTTAACTTTAGAAGCGTTGCAGCACGGCAGGGCTTGCCAGAAGACGCTGAGATAGCAAGGCTCACTAGGCAGATGCAAAACCAATCCTTCCCAGAAGATACTCAGATCAGCGAAAAACAAAATTTGATCGTGGGGCTCGAGAAACAGAAAAAACAAGCGACAAATAATTTCAATAACAGTGCGTTAGCAAATCAAATCAATTTACTCAGCAGCAGTGAAAGTGCGTGCCGTCTTGCACGAAATACCTTTAACTCCTTAAACCAAGACGCGGAGAATCTTGATGATTTGCGTAATAATCTAGCGAGCTGTCAATCGGGCAACCTCGAAGCGGCCACTGTTTTCTCAGCAATCTACTCGTTAAATGCCACCTACAATACCGACGTTGAGTTACCTGATATCAGTTCACGATATCAAGCGAAGGCGGGAGAATTAATATTTTCAAAACTGGCGCAAGCATCGGAGACAACCATCCGAACGGGAATGGATGGATCTTTCTATCTTGACGGCAGTGTCGATGAGAACAATACCTTGCTGTTTGCACAGTGGAATACCAGTTTTGGTGAAGCTTTTTGGCTAGAGCCGCTCGCCTCACTTGGAGGAAAGAAGGACCTGTCGCACGTCACAGCGCAGAATGGCACTCTCGAAGCGTATCTAGAAACCGTTGTGCCTTACGCTGCTAACGTGAGTTCAGTAGAGGCTCTGCGAAGAATCACAAACTTTGAGAGCAATCCGTCTATGCAAGCGCAGTTTGAATCTTATCGAGACAGCGCAACGGGAGCTCTAAATGACATTGAAGAACGCAGAAGCGAACAAGAATCATCAGTCGAACCGAACGCAGCGGCGAAGCCGTCTCTTCAATGTGAAGCCTAAATTAACAATAAAATTGTGAGAAGGATGACTCCATCTACGCGAAATCAATCGTTAGCCTACCAGGCTTATTTTTTTATTCCCGATATCGAGCTCTGGGGATTTGAAACGAGAGGCGGGTGACGACGGTGCGAAATAAATACGAAACATCGGAGGGCTTTAGATTAGGTAGATGGGTTGGCACGCAACGCGGACAAAGAAAAAAAAATGAACTATCGGCAGAGCGGATTGCGCGCCTGGATGCCATAGGTTTCGTTTGGAACACCTAGTTGTCCTGAATCCAAGGTCCCCGCCTATTCAACTTTGGAGATATTCCAAGTTCGCCATCCCTAATCTTGTCTACAAGATTTACCACAATCTCGTTACTGTCGTCTGTCTTAAAGCTTAAGAACCGGTAGGAGAGGTTGCTGCGAATGAAATCCTTAGTGCGTCTGTTCAATTCAAACTTCTTAGGCTCGTATGCACCCTCAGTGACCAGCGAGGCGACCACAAAATAGTCAAACACTAACATGCAAAATACATCTAACATGCGCATGCCCGAAGCATGTGAACTTATTATCTTGCGAGGATCCCTTTTTTCGGGCAACTGATTCGTCCCGCCAAACCCAATGTAGATGAAATTATCGTCTTTATCCCAAATCGAATAGACGATAGAGCCATTGTCTGGAACATGTTCGTATGGATCTTCAGCAAAACTAATTGGTTTCACTGAAGTATCAAAAAGCGGCGATAAATTGTGTCCATCTAATAGGTATCCAAGCATTAGAAGAGTCTATCAAAAACCTCTTAAATCATTAATTTTTCATCCTACTGTGGAAAACAACACAGATGCTCAAAGTTTCGCTCGTTCATCAAATGTCTGCCTGACGAGAGGAATCACTTTCGCTGGGATTGCTATCTTCCTCAGCCAATCAACCCTGCAATTTATTGTGTTCGGAAGTTTAGACGCGAAGGGTGCGTCGTCTCTTACCCTTTTGTAATAGCGACGTTTAGTATCAATCCTTTTTAAACCTAATCCCCAGCGATCGTAAGCTATTCTGAGGTTATGCAGACTATCAATTATTTCTTCGGGTTTTACATGACTTGGGCGATCGGGCGCATGCCTGATGCCGACATGTTTTAAGTAGTAGCGAATGAAGTGAACGACCTTTGGGTCGGTGGCTGGTCGATAGGGATTGCCTCCGTTTTTGTATGACATTGTTTTCTCCTAATGTTTTAAAAAAGGAGCAATCAAGGTGAGATCCCATTTGTTGCCGCAAAGGCCACATCTCTCAACCACCTTGCCGGGATGGGCAGGTTGGCGGGGCTTTCGCCCACTCTTGATGCTCTATAAATAAAAAAACCCGTTTGCAGATCGCTAAACAGGTTGTTCCGGTTTAGCAGTTTACATTTAAGTCGCCCTGCAATCGTTCAAATCAGCGACCCTTGAATTATAACTCGAAGCGTAGTTTGATTGAAGGGTTTAGAGATTGAGCACTAAAAAATGATGCAATCATCGCTTAGAATTTTCAGTGGCATATGGGCGCTTTCACTGTCGGGCGCCTTATCCGCATTGCCCGATTGTCCCTCCGACCTATACGAAGCAGAATGGCATAACTGCTTTGGCACTCACACTTTTGCCAATGGAGACAAATACGTGGGTGAGTGGAAAGAGGATAAAAAACACGGACAGGGCACTTACACTTTTGCCAGCGGAGCAAAATACGTCGGTGAGTACAAAGAGGGCAAATATCACGGACAGGGCACTGCCACTTTGGCAGCTGGAGACAAATACGTCGGTGAGTACAAAGAGGGCAAACATCACGGACAGGGCACTTACACTTGGGCCGATGGATCAAAATACGTCGGTGAGTACAAAGAGGGCAAAGAACACGGACAGGGCACTTACACTTGGGCCGATGGCAGGGTAGAGCGAGGGTATTATATGAATAGGGAGTATGTCCCCGAGATCTGCCAAGGCATGGGGCTGACCAAAGGCACCGAGGCCTTTGGAAATTGTGTGCTCAAGTTGATTGATGAGGTTACGAAAGATGACTAACCTTTTTATAGACCGGGGGTGAGTTAGCGAAGAGTGGATGATGGGTGTTTAAACAAAAAGGTTGCACCAGGGTTGCACCAGCAGAAAATACGAATTTTTTTCTTTTTCTGCTGTAAGATAAAATGAATTCAAACAAGGAGTTAGTGGCGCCCTGAGCAGGAGTCGAACCTGCGACCCCCCGCTTAGGAGGCGGATGCTCTATCCAACTGAGCTACCAGGGCATCTGGATATGTTACCAGACTTTTATATAGTTGAAGAGAATGATGTTTTTTAGCCACTTTAAATAGGAGACACGTGGGCACAGCTTAAATTTTTTTTGTAATTTTTCCGTTTATGAGGGACGTTAAAGATCCAGAATGATTGTGTTAGAGAGAGCATGATCTCTGAAAACTTCGAATATCATAGTCATGGAAAAACTCCTTGGGAAATAGTCTGTTTATTTATGACTCCATGGCGTAACCCTTGGCTCTTCTGGACATAAAATTACCTTGTGTTTTTTTTGATTTAGATTGCGAGCTCAGAAACCTTAAGAGTTGTTTCTGCTAATTTGGAATGACATCGAATGCCAAAACGATTCTATCTTCCGACGAGTTGAATGGTATGGTGCAATGATGCAGGGACGCTGGGAAAAGGCACAAAACTCCAGTTTGTACATCGATTACTTTGCCAAAGTTTGCGTTTTCTGTTGGTTCGTATTCTCTTTCATCTAAGCTAACAAAAAGATTTCCATCGTTCAGTCCATTCGATTTTGGAACATTGATATAAATGCTTCCGCTAAGCCAACCGGCTTCGTGGATATGAGGACTCACTGAGCCGCCATTTTTATAGCGCACAAGCCAGCCGTTGATCTCGTATTTATCGGGCCAACTTGTTATAAGCCCCTCCCCACTTGATTCGAACTGTTTTCGATAGTTCTCGATTTCTTGATGGATCGCGCCTCTCGCTTCGTCGGAAAAATAAGATCCTCCTGCTAAGATGTTGCCGGATGTTTGCTCAGCATTGATTAATAAGCTTTGATACTTCTTAGAGACCTCGCTGCCTTGAAAAATAGAAAGTGCCGGTTTGCGAAATAACTTTTCAAAATCGTAGGATTTGCTCAATGTTGTCTTCACAACGTAGTTGAGTGGGTATTCACAAAAAGGATTCTTAACTTGAAATCCATAATTGCTTTTTGCTCTAGAGCAAAAAGAACCGATCATTGCGTCTTTCCCTCCAGAACTTAGGAGATTGTTTAATTCTTTGAGCAAACGTTCTTTCTCTCCCAACGCAAACAAACTTTTCAAAAGAAAACCTTTGGTACTATCCTTTGTCTTCTGGGCTTGCTTTTTGTCTGCTAGTGCTTTCTCAAAAAATAAAATCGATCTGTGAAGCTCGCCGATGCTTTGCAGCGCAACCCCCATGTTGACTAGTGCTTCTCCGTAGTCAGGAATAAGCGCGATTGCCCTTTCAAAAGAACTAATTGCAGCGGACAGTTCGCCTTTCTCTTGGTAAACAACTCCCAAGTTATTATGAGGTTCTGCGAAATCTTTTTTTAGTCTAATTGCCTCTACATAGTTTTGGATCGCGGCCTCTAAATCCCCACTGATTTTATAGGCCAGTCCCATGTTGTTAAAAACTTCGGCGTACCCCGGCCGGAGTTCGATTGCTTTCTTAAAGGAATGGATTGCTGAATCCACTCTCCCGATTTCTTTCATGACACATCCTAAGTTGTTATGAAGGCTGGCTGAAAGCGGATTGAGAGTTATACCTTTTTTATAGGTTTCTATCGCTTGATCGAATCTTTTTTCTTGTTGATATATGTTGCCAAGATTGTTGTAACCGTCAATAAATTCTGGTTTTAAAGAGAGTGCTTTCTCAATGTATTCCGCAGCATCTTCAAACCTATTCAATTTAGCGTTCACAACACCGATAAGATTGAGCAAGTCAAAGGAATGAGGGTTTTCGGGAAGTATTTTTTCTCCTGCTTTTAAGCTTTCTTCGAG
>CACFLG010000020.1 GCA_902567095.1 uncultured OM182 clade bacterium | reverse complement strand
ATAAAGCTAGAACAGTATTCGTGCTAAAAAGATCGATGGCATCAGGTTTCTCTGGGGTCGACAATCCATTATTTTTTGGTGAAAACACAAGAATGCTTTTCGGTGATGCGAAAGAGTCAATAGCGGGCGTCGTCTCAGAGTTCAACTAGCTTCCTTCTTTCATGGAGGTCAAGCCAATTTGTTTAGAAAAACAATTTGGATAGCGGTAACAACGTAAAGGTTCTAGTCTTATACGTTGTGTATTTAGGCTTGTCCTCCAACAGCTTTTGCTCAATCATCGGGATGCTGATGAATACAAAAAGCAAGAGCATAATTATAGGGCCGGATAAAGCCAAGGGAGTCATTCCATCTCCAGCGGCAACTCCGAAAAGAAAGATAGAAAACCAGAACCCAAGCTCTCCTAAATAGTTTGGGTGCCGACACCAAGACCAAGTCCCCGTCTCAAGAACGGTTGAAGAATCAGACCGAATTGCTCTAAATCGATGGAGTTCTTTATCCGATTGAAACTCAATCCAGACACTTGCCAAACCCAGAAAAAAAGCCAAAATATCTAACCAATTGAGTGGGTTAATTCCAGAGACTGTAACGGAATAAAAAGGGACACAAGCTAAAAAAACAATGATAGTCGGCGCCAAATGTATACCAAAAAAATTTACTGGCACCCAAAAAAACTTTCCTGCCCTTTCTTCAAGAAGCGTGTAACGCCAATCGACGTGCCCAAGCCCCTTCCAGCTGTAAAGCCAATTGGCTGTCAACCTCAAACCCCATAACCCAACGATTGTGGCTACTAAAAGTTCTCTAGTAAATTCGGTTAAGTCATTCTGATAAGCCATATAGAGAATGATAAAAACTGGCACGATACTCCAGTAAGGGTCATAGAAACTTGAGTTTTTAAACCCCACGCTAAACAGAAAAATCACTGCAGTTGCAAAGACATCAGCGATGAATATTCGAAGCAATAAATGCAGATCTGAAGTAACTAAAAGCGCCCCCCAAGCCACGAGGAAAGCCAATAAGTAACTTAGAAAGACTAAAAGATAGGATTTTTTCATGTTTACAAAACTCCAGACCTCTTACCTAAAAATTGTTGAATTATTGCGGTCCAAAAAAGCAGCCCTCTGATATGCAATTGTAAGCAAGTCAAAGCCACAATATCTCTAAGAACACTTTTAAAAGAAAAAGTCAGCGAAATTCATATTAATACCCTTGCAAAACGCCATATCTATCGCGATGGAAAGCGCTTCCTCCAAACGTGTGCTCGCAGACACGGGATCTTTTCATGAAAAAGCCTATCTCATATTCGTCTGTCATACCTATGCCACCGTGCATCTGCACCCCCTCACTGCTTACAAGATTATAAGTATCGTTCAACCTTGCCTTTGCCAACGAAGCGAGCTCAGGAATCTGATCGGAATCTTCATCGAGCGCGGAGAGTGCCTCTAAGACAACCGATTTAGATAATTCAACCTCACAAAACATCTGAGCCGCCCGATGTTTAAGCGATTGAAAAGAACCTATTGGGACACCAAATTGTTCTCGTGTCTTCAGGTATTCAACGGTCCGCTCAAAACACTCTTGAATCCCGCCGAGCATCTCAGCTGCCAACAATATCCGTCCAACATCCAAAACTTTATCGAGGATTTCCGCTCCTTTTCCTTCCTCGCCTATTAAAACCCCGGAAACCTTATCAAAAGATACGTTAGCTGCATTTCGGCTATCGGCCATTTTTGTTCGAGTAACTGCGACTCCCTCGGCCTCACGGTCAACCAACAACAAAGTGAGTCCTTCAGATTCGCCTTCTTTTCCAAAACTTCTGCCGACAACAATAAGTTTATCGGCTACATGACCGTCTAAAACAAAATTTTTAGTTCCCGAGATTTCATAACCCGAGGATGCCTTCTCGACTATAGATTTTATCTTATATGGGCTGTGATGGGCCGTCTCTTCAAGAGCCAAGGCAAGAAGAAGCTTTCCCTCTGCTACTTGACCTAACAAGCCTGCCTTCATCTCCTCTGACCCACCATAGATTAGAGCTGACGTTCCAAGGGCCGCTGTAGCAAATAACGGTGAGGCGGCGAGAGTTCTACCACACTCTTCCATCACTACCCCGAGGCCCATATAACCAAAGCCCAAACCGCCATACGCCTCAGGAACAGTAATACCTGACCACCCCAACTCAACCATTTGATTCCAAGTTTCCTTATCAAAACCTAGCGAATCGTTTTCATCTCTAAGCCGACGTAACTGAGTAATTGGTGTATTGTCTGAACAGAAATTCTTTGCAGAATCTTTCAACATATTTTGATCTTCATTTAATACGAGTGGCATGTAAGCTCCTTAATTTATACTTTGGCTAATAAGAGACAAAATTCTTGTAGCACATTAACCCCTAATTGCCTTGATAATGTTGACTGCAACCTGATCCAGGTCTTCACTCAAATATTTGAGTGCGGTTGCGGCGGGGGTCTCGTAGCTTTCTGGAACACGCGGGGTAGCTAACTGCACAAGACTCGCAGCGCCGTGCAACCCTGCCCAAACAATTGCAGCTAATTTTTCTACCGGTTCAGAGCGGTAAAGACCTGTTCTCTGGCCATCCAAAATCGCTCCAACCAATATCTTAAACACCCTAGCTCTAGCGTCCATCAAACCAGGGTACTCCATTGAGTCGAGCATGCTGCTATCCAACATCACCTGATATTTCTCTGAATGTTGATCAGCGAACCGCAAATAAACTACTCCCATATCGACCAAACTATCCAAAGAGTTTTTTGGTTTATTATTCCGCACTTGCTCTAGCTGAGATTCTAAAATCTCCAAACCCAAAGTGGCTATTCCAGCAAAAAGGGCGTTCTTCGATTCAAAATGTCTGTAAGGCGCTGTGGCAGAAACTCCTATCTCGCGCGCCATTGCTCTCAGACTGAGACAATCAGTCCCGCCCTGTCGCAAGTGCTCGCAAGCACAATCCAAGATAGCTCTGCGCAAGTCCCCATGGTGGTACTTTTCTCTAGTTTCAGTTTCTTTCTCTAGTAAAGTTTTGTTTTTCAACCGAGAGCCACCTAGCCTAATTTCTGGTTGAACCAGTCTAATTCGATTTAGATGCAAACTGAAGGGTTTCAACCCGTTAAACTTAGATAAACTCTCGATAATTCGCCGGGCAAGTCCGAAACATTTTTGATCACCATGTACTGATTTTCCGGGCACATGTCGCGCAAATAGTCGTTTCCTGAGGGATCCACTGTAAGACAGAAGCTTGAGATATCTTGCGCCCTTGCCTCACTTAAGGCCTTCATTGTATCCATTAGACCGTAGGTCTTAGAACTGCGATCAGGTCCATAGTCGTGATCCTGCGGATAACCGTCAGAGATAATTATTAAAGACTTAGTCCTAGATCCCGTGGCAACCAGTTCTCTAATCGCGTGGCGAATTGACGGCCCCATTCTTGTGCTCCGACAGGGCTTCAATCCTCCTAGCTTCGCTCTCGAATCATCGTTCATTGGTTTATCAAACCCCTTGCATCGATAATAGTCAATTTGCTCTCGTCCATATCCCGAAAATCCGCAAATTGAGTAGGCGTCTCCTAATTCATCGAGGACCTCTGACAACAAAGACACCGCTTCTTTTTCTACATCAATTATTCTTTTGCCATTGATATTAGGTGGCGAGCCCCCCTTCTCCGAACTTGAGTTCTCTCCAGGGGTTTCGATAATATCATCCGTCGAAGCGCTCATATCTACGAGAAAAAGGGTAGCTACATCGCGCTCGACTCTTTGCCTTTGCTCGTAGATCGCTTCGTCGGGCACGACCCCTACTTTTTTGTCAATCAGGTAAGAAACTGTTCTTTCTATGTTTACATCTTCTCCGTCTCTGACTCCTTTTACTTTTCTCAAGTTTTGCGGGCGTATTCTGGAAAGCTCTTTTCGGATCTTACTAATGATGTCTGTGTTGTTTTCAATAACCCGGGTGAAATACGAAAGGTCTCTCTCAAGTCTATTGCTCTCTCGCAAGGTGCACCAAGAAGGTCGGTAATCCTTAATCTCAAAGTCCCATTCGTCATAATGAAAAAGTTTCTCTCTCTTTACCACGCGATTCTTTCTAAAACCCGCTTTGAAATCCTCTGCTTCAGTGAGGCCAAAGTTTACTTTTCCTGAATGCTGAAAGCTTGCCGCATCCTCAATATACGCTGAGGCTCCAGATTCTAGGGCTCCTTGCTTCAACTCACCTAGTTCAACGCGATCATTACCTGGAGCGCTGGTATTAATTATTGGATCGCCTCCGAGAAGAGACTCATCAAGATCTGGGAGTTCTATATCAAGGATATTTGATTTTCTCTCTCCTTCCAGCATCGCTATTGATATTTGACCTCTATATTTTGCTGGCTCGGGATATTTTCTTTCTTGAACTGGACCCTTAGTAGATTTTTGCAATTTTGAACGAGTTTCAACTCGCAGCAACAATTCATACACGAGCGTGAGTGCTTTTAGCGTTGTGCTCACGCTCGCCCTGCTGGGTTTTAATAGCTTGAAGAAATCGTACAAATCATCTACTTCCGTGACGAAGGATGAATTAGAAATACTGCTTCTTGGAAGACCAAGGCTTACTTGGTTAATCAACTCTAAAAAATCGGTGTTTCGAGTTAGATCAATTCGAGTTCGAGAGAGCAATTCATACTTTCTTTGATTATCAATTTGCATACTTAGCCCTGGATACTTGTCTTTAAGTCGCCAATCAATCCTCGCACTCTCCAGAGCCATAAATACAAAACGCGCTAAATTATTATCTCTGAAGATGCTTATCTGCCTAACAATTTCTGCGATTTCTGAAACACAGCCGAACTCGCGAAAACCAATTTGGTGAAAGAGTGACACTTTGTAAAAAGAGAAATTTTCTTTTTGGGACCCAAAGGCTGAGGCTTTCTCAGGCAGATAAAGGCACAGCTTTTTATCCTCTCCCGTTTTTCTGAACAGATTATACTCGTCGGAATCCTCTTCGATCTCGCTAATGAAAACATTGTCAGCACTGATTGCTTTCGCAAGGAGATCGAGAGTCTGTCTGTTAGCTGCAAGGGAAACCTCTCCTAACAATCTGTCTAATGCTTCTCTCGACTTTAGAGATTCTAGACCGACATAGGCTTTTAGCGCGGCATCGTTAATTGATGGATCTTTTAGCCCTTGGTCTAACCAATCAGCTAAAATATCGGGCCTTTCCAAAGGCAGTGTCTTGGAAGCCTCGAAAAAGGCGATCAAAGATTCCTTAGTCCGAAGCTGCGCGCCAAGCTTGAATAGCGTTGGCGAATTATCAGTCAAATAAGATGGCATATCGATTACCGTATCTAACATATCTGCGATTTCTTCGCTCGCGAAACGCACCAATAGGTCATCAAACACTTTGGATTTCTTGAACGGCTTCTCGTTTATTTTTTCTATTCTTTCTACATACTGCAACGCCGCACTCGGTTTCTTTTGATCTAATTCTTTTATCAAATCTATCGAATAAAACGCATCCTCGAAATCAGCAAACAACCGTTCGAGGTAAACACGATCAAATGAACTCCATTTCTTTATCAGAGCCAAGCATCGAGCGATTCTTTTTTGATCTGACTTAATCTCGATTAGCAGTATCATCGATTCAAAATAGGCAGTCAGCGACTTGGAGCTATGGGGGTTAACGCGGTGAATTTCAGCAGCGGTTCCTTCAACAAGCTCAACTAATTCAAGACTCGACTTATCAAAAGCTCGCCGAACCCAGCCCAGATAAGCCATGAGCGGATCATTGGAGAAGCCCGAAAACAATTCAACGTTGCTGCAAATTTCTTTCAATCGAGCTGGGCTTTTATTTTTTAAGATCACGTCAAAAAAGATCAGAAGTATCTCTGAAGAGCGCCATCCGCTCTCAGCAATCTTGATAGTAGCGTGGATAAAAAAAGTTTTACTGTCTAAGTCTCTATTCTTCTCAAAGACACCAACTAATTTGGAAAACGTAGGCTCTGATCCTTGGCCGAGTCTCTTTCGAAGAAGGTCGGTCTCAGTCTCAGTAACTGTTTTAATTTCTCTCAACTTACTGGAAACACCGCGCTGGCGATTTCTTGCAAGCCGCTTTGAACGGACTCGTCATCAGATAACGCTTTCACTATCGACACTTCACAAGCTCTCAAAGGATCTAGTCCTGCCATCATCAATTCAGCAGCATAAATAAGGAGCCTGGTGCTCACACCATCGTCAAATCCGTGGCCTTGAAGGTTCCTTACTTTTTCTCCCACTAAAGCTAACCTTCCCGAGCGATCAGAATCTAGACCGGTCTCATGGCAAATTATCTCAGCCTCAGCAGAAGGTTTTGGATAATCAAATTCGATCGCAACGAATCTCTGGCGAGTGCTCGTTTTTAGGTCTTTGAGAAGGCTCTGGTATCCTGGGTTATACGAAATCACGAGCAAAAAGTCAGGATGAGCGTCTAACGTTACTCCTAACTTTTCGACCGGAAGCATCCTCCGATGGTCAGTTAAAGAATGTATCAAAACAGTAGAGTCTTTTCGAGCTTCGACTATTTCGTCTAGATAGCAAATCGTCCCTTCGCGAACCGCTCTTGTAAGCGGACCATCCTGCCAAACCGTTTCCTCTCCCTTTAGAAGGTACCTCCCCACCATGTCCGTTGCAGACAAATCCTCATGACAGGAAATGGTTTGTAAGGATGCCTGAGGAGTTTTTCTGCTGGCGAAAATCTTGTGTGCCACATGTTCTACAAACCTAGTCTTACCGCAGCCCGTCGGCCCCTTTAAAAGGACCGGCAAACGCTTCTTATATGCTGATAAAAAAATTTCAACCTCATCGCCTAGGGGGAGATAGTAAGGGGCCTCATCCGCAATCTCGAGTTTTTCTGCGCTCAATTTATTTTCCTTTCCATTGCGGATCTCGTTTTTCTAGATACGCATCAAGCCCTTCCTTAAAATCTTTGTCTTTACTCATATCAGCAATTAGTCTCTCGCTTTCTTCAACAGAACTAGCGACATCTCGGTGCAAGTCTTTATAAATTTGATGGCGCGTTTCCTGCAGTGACCGAGGCGAAACAGACGTAATCATATTTTTCACGTAGGCTGTGGTTCGGTCCATCAGCTCATCCTTGGGCACTAAATAGTTAACTAATCCAACGTCAAATGCCTCATCTGAAAGGAAGACTCTGCTAGTTAACAACAAATCATTAGCTCTTCCAAGCCCAATAACTCTCGGCAAAACCCATGACAATCCGTACTCAGCCGGGAAATTTAACTTTCCATGGCTTGTGGTGAATTTTACGCCGGGAACCGAAAACCGGATGTCGGCGTAGCAAGCAATTACTAGGCCCACACCAGCAGCAGGTCCATTTATTGCGGCGACTACTGGCTTACATAGACCATAATGATAAGCAAAAGAAGCTCGAAAATCCTCACTGATACCTGCTCCAGGCCAGACTAATTCTTCTTTGTCAGCAGAGCTATACCCATCTTGTTTAACTGCCTCCAATGCACGACTGTCAGCTCCTGCACAAAACCCTCTGCCATTACCTGTAACAATAATTGCTCTTACGTGGGCATCTTCATCAGCCGCCTTAAGCGCGTGCCGGTATTCTATATGCATCCTCATGGTCCAGGCATTCAGTCGGTCGGGACGATTAAGGGCAATAGTCGCGATCTGGTCGCGCTTCTTAACCTCGATTGCCTTATATTCCAAATAATTTCTCCTTAAAAAATTCTCTAACTATTTTTATTAATTCATCAAGAGTATTGGTAAAAAAATGGTCGTCCTCTAAAAGTTGAATAGAATCACAGATATCTCGGAAAAAAGATTCCGTCGGCTTTATTGGGACAAACTGATCACGACTCGCTAAAATTAACAAGCTTTCCTTCACTGACTTGGAACGTTTCTCTAAGAAAATCGGAGGCGGCGCAATCAGTACGATCCCCGCGACACATCTCTTACTTGCAAGATCATATGAAATTGACGCCCCAAAAGAGTAACCGCAAATTATAATTTTATGGTTAGGGTGCTTTAAGGAAGCCCAATCAAAGACCGCTGCAGCATCCGAGACCTCGGCTCTATCTCCTTCGGATCGTCCCTCGGAGCGCCCTACGCCACGAAAATTAAAACGAATTACACTAGCGCCAAGTTCATTTAGTGATTTCGCCAGAGCCACAACTATCCTGTCATCCATTGAACCACCATAATGAGGATGAGGATGACAAATGATAAACAGAAACTCGACAGACCCAGCTTGGAGGCTTGTCTCAAGCTTACCCGCGGGTCCGTTAATAAATAGACTTTTCACTTAAACGACCCTAAAAATAGAATCATCTCCCACCTCTGACCAATTATCAATTATATTGGGCGAGTAGTTATCCATTAGAAATTTTAGGAACGCAAGTGAGAAAGATTCTCGGGCTCTTCGTCCCATTACTAATCATCGAAGTCGTGATCTTTTTAGAAGTAGCATCCGCTATTAGTTCGCTAAACACGGTTATCCTAGTTATGTTTACCACTGCCCTCGCTCTTTTAATTCTTAGAGACGTCTCCGGGAAAATAATCAATGGGGTAAAAGAAAGTCTTACTCAAAGAGTAAATCCGGCGCCGCAAATAACGTCGGGATTCTTTAGATTGATAGCAGGGTTATTGCTTTTTCTTCCTGGTTTTATGTCAGATTTTATAGGTTTGCTTCTTTGGCTGATTAGTTTTAATCCCGATATCCTAGCGCCCTTAAAATTTGCTTCTGGATTTGGTTCACCTAAACAAAATAGACAGTCCGACAATACAACAGATCCAGAAGGAAACGGGCAGGTAATAGAAGGCGAGTTTCGAAACTTAAAAGATGACTAAAAAAGCAGTATGATTAACGAAATCAATAGATTTCCTTTTTTAATTTTAATCACTTTCAAGAAGGATCTTAGCACTTTAAACTTGCTGACTTCTTCCTGGTATTGCGGCTCAAAACGATGGAAACCACCTCTCGGATGAAATTCGCGAATCGAGGTGAAAAAGAGATGGAAGAAGAACTGCCATACTTCGGAATATTCCTGTAAAAAAAATCCAGGTCCCGATTTCAAATGAATCCAAGGAGATCAAGGTCCCACTGAAGTTTAAACGGAACGTAAATTACTAGGAGCAACCATATACATTACCCCTTTCTTCGGAACATATAAATCTAGAACCAGGTTCCTAAGGTTTCTCTTTGTCCAGCACGCAGAAGGTTTTAGGAAGCAGGATTTTCATGCGGGATAATCGAGTCAGATCTAATTTAAAGTAAATTGAAACTGTTATCAGAAAAAACATCGAGAAGCTCGACTCAGCGCCAAGTAAGCGATAGCATCCTCTTTTCTCGAGCTTTTCGGAAATTTTAATGAATAAAAAGTTTGCCTGCCTTTGCATTCTACTGTTAGCTGCAACCAACCTTCCGGGATGCGGATCAGACCCGGGGTTTAACGAGAACACTGATTTTGCAGTCGACGATGGATCGGCTCAGTTCGTGAACCTAATGGGTGATAGCCCTAGCCTTACTATTCTTCACGGACTTTCAAGAACATCAGTTCAATTTCCCTTCACCAGTCCGATCGAGCTAAGAGCCGCTGACGAATACGACTGGGAAATCGTTTACCTCAACGACCCAAATGAATTCAACTCAGATAACCAAATCGTTGTAGCCGAGGGCAGAGACCAATTAATAAAAAAAGATTCTCTATCGACATTTCTATTGATGGGCAACATCGCACAGCCAAATATTCAAATAGTTGACCACGATGTATTACCGCAGGCGGAGAGGCCCGAGGGAGAGGTAAAGCTTTGGTTCGCAAATAACGCTAAAAATTTCCCTATGGTTGACATTTTTGTAACTGCCGCAGGAGAAGATTTAGAAGACATAACTCCGTTGGTTACTTTAAATAGCGGTGCTTTCTCAGATCTTTTTCCGATCTCCTCAGGACTAGATAAACAAATTCGCGTTATATCATCGGATTCTGGAAGACTAATTTTTGATAGTGGACCTATCGAGTTACCTGATAAATCAAATGAGCTTTTTGCGATAGTGGATGACTTCGGACCCAATCAGGAAGAACACGTAAATGTCATTAGAACGCTGTCGGCGGCTCAGACTATTATAGTTGACCAAAGCCAAACCGCTAGGGCGCGGATCGCTAATTTGAGCCAGTTTGAAACTGTGTCTGCTAGCCTAAATCAAGTGCAGTTCGATGAAGTTGCCCGACAGAGCCTTTCGGACTATGCGGATATAGCCAATGGGAATGCCGAACTAATCGTAAAGGATTCTGAGATCGTTTTAGAAGAAAGCTCTCAACCAGGATTCGATGGAAACTTTAAGACGGTATATATCTTCTCCAATGAAAACGACGAAGGGAACCAAGGGACAAAGTCCCTTAGCGTTATAGATGATAGGAGATCAGTTGTTGATCGGGCGATTTTCAGCTTCGCAAATGGAAGCAACGAAACGATAGACTTGTATGCCGTCGAACCCGGCGATGGAATCGACGACCAAAGACCTTTGCTAAGCGATTTTGGCTTCGGAGCCTCAGGAACTCTCGAAGTTCTGGTTCGACCATCAGACCTTATTGTTGCTAATCAGGAAAGCTCAGAGACATTGGGAGTGCTTTCAGTGGACTTTGCTCCTGGACAAAGCTTTACTGTCTTGTTCGATAGCTTTGGGAGCCTCCGGATTGAAGTCTCTCCATAGGTTGCGTATTGCGCTGCTAGTTTTTACTCATGACAATTTGATCCTATCTCAAGAAAGTTAACTATAATTTGATTTTTTGCTGTCGACGCAATTAAACTCATCGGTCATATAATTTGAGGCTGAGCATCAATGAAGATATCTACCCTAATGAGCTATGCGCATGGATTCGTAGGCGCGACCGAAGAAATAGTCGAAATGGAGAAAGCCGGCCTTGATGTCGTTTGGGTTCCCGAGGCCTATTCCTTCGACGGAGTCTCAGCCATGGGATATATCGCCGCGAAGACTGAGAAAGTAACGATCGCTTCCGGGATTCTTAATATCTACAGTAGAACACCATCGCTGATGGCGATGACAGCCGCGGGCATTGACTCTCTATCAGAAGGACGCTGCATGCTTGGCCTAGGCGCTTCCGGCCCACAGGTCATCGAAGGATTCCACGGAATAGCTTACGACGCACCCATGACAAGAATTCGAGAAGTCGTCGACATATGCAGGAAAATCTGGAAACGACAAGAGAAACTTGATCATCAGGGCAAAAAATACCAAATCCCTTTGCCCAAAGACCAGGGAACAGGGCTAGGTAAAGCTCTGAAAATTATTAATCATCCTTACAGAGACGAAATACCAATAGCACTGGCCACTTTGGGTGAAAAAAGTGTCGAAATGACGGCGGAGATTGCGGACGCGTGGCTACCGGCTTTCTTTATGGCCGAGGGCGCTAACCAAGTCTGGGGTGATGCTCTTGCCCGAGGGAATGCGAAAAGAGATCCTGGTCGACCTCCTCTTGACGTTTATGCAGGAGGCTCTGTTGCTATCGGAGATGGGCTAGAGGGTTACCGAGACATGGCACGACCTGGCATAGCGCTATATGTAGGGGGGATGGGAGCAAAAGAAAAGAATTTTTACAATCAAGTCTTCAGAAAATACGGGTATGAGGAAGAGGCTGAAAAGATCCAAGATCTCTATTTAGAAGGAAGGAAATCGGAGGCCGAAGCCGCCATCCCATCATCGTATTTAGAGGCTACGTCACTGGTAGGGCCAGACGCTTTTGTCACTGAGCGATTGCAGGCATTCAAAGAAAACGGGGTAACCTCTTTAAACGTCAGTTTTCTTGGAACAACGAGCAAAGAGCGAATTGAAAACTGTGATAAGTTGAGCAATCTAATCGCAAAAGCTTTATAGAGAAATTGCATAGATCCAACCCAAATCAGTTAAAGTCCCTTGACGAGTGTAGGAGCTATTTACTGAATTTTTTTAAAAAAAAAGAGAATGTCGCGGTTCTAACGGGTGCCGGAATAAGCGTTGGAAGCGGCATTCCCTCTTACAGAAATGCGCAAGGGGAATGGAAAGCAGGGAAGCCGATTTCGCATCAAGATTTCGTAGAAAAAGAAAGTGCCCGTCAAAGATATTGGCTCCGAAGCTATGCCGGATGGCGCAAGGTAAGTGAAGCAAAACCATCGAAAACCCACCTGGCCTTGCAACGCCTGCAGGCAGGAGGAAAGATCTCGACAATCATCACACAAAATGTGGATCGATTACACCAATCCGCGGGATCTAAAAATGTTTTAGATCTCCATGGACGGCTTGACCAAGTAACTTGTTTAAATTGCACCAAAATTTATCGTCGCAGCTTCATTCAGGCATTGCTGAAAAGTCAAAATCCGTTTCTAGAAGAATCCGAAAATATAAATCCCGATGGCGACGCTAGGATCGAAAGCGCGTTTTTGGGGGATGTAAAAACCCCTTCATGCAAAGCTTGTGGAGGCATTCTAAAACCCAACGTAGTTTTCTTCGGCGATTCAGCGGATAAGAATCTAGTTGAAGAAGCATACCAAAGCGTGACAAATGCCCATGCCCTCTTAGTGATAGGCACTTCGCTCTCGATATTCTCTGGCTTTCGGTTTCTAAGGCATGCAGCAAAACTGAAGCTGTCTGTAATAGTTATTAACCCCGGCCGTTTTCGGGGCAAAGAATTGACAAACATTTATCTGCCCCACAACGCAGATGATGTGCTATCGCTTTTGGCGTAATTTTAGAGATCGTAGAGAACCTTTCTCAGCATCACATCCAACGATGTTAAAGTGAGACCAAATGCTGCCAGTGTATCCGAATTATCCACGTTATCATCGTGGTCTAAGACTCCAAGCGTGGCTCTCGAGATAAGCGGTTCTTTTTGAATTTTTTCAAGTAACCAAGCAACGAGGTTCACAAGGACAAATGGCAACGAAACTATAATAGGATTCATCCCTATAATTTTGCCGGCCAACTTAATTAGTTCTCGCCGAGTGATTGACTCTGGCCCACCAAGATCAAAAAGGCCCTCCAGAGATCTGTTTTGAAGGCTTTCGTAAAGAATAGCGATAACATCGTCAAGGAAAATTGGTTGCTCTAAACTAGAAGCTCGAAAACTGAAGACAAGGCGTTTTCGAGCGTTTTTTCGAAGTGCTTCCGAAGCATGCCCATTGCCACCTAACACCATCGGAATTCGAACAACTGCGGTCGGAACGTCGGTCTCATCAAACACTCGGTCTGCGTTTGCCCGGGACTTTAAACAAGGGTTTATTGAATGAAATGAGGCACCCGTGACGCTTAGGCTAGTTATTTTTGATAACTTCGTAGGCGCTTCAACTATGGCATTGCAAAGATCTTCGTGAATTGCTCTAAAACTAAATTTCTTTGTCTGTCGAATAGTTCCAACTAAGTGAAATAAATGAGCACCCTCAAGAAGAGCTGAATCGATAGATCGGCGATCTAAATAATCAACCACCATGACATCAAGACCCTCGAATTCAGTGGTGAGCTCAGTTTTTGCTTTTTCCGACCTTACTAGAGCGCGTATTTTTCTGTGGCCTTTTTTCAAAAGTCGGCGTAAAAATGCCTTTCCGATATAGCCATTTGCACCGGATACGATTATTGTCACCTTAGTCTCTCCATCCTGTTGCTTTGTCCCTCCACCGTTCTATGACTTGGATTATAATTTGAAACGGCTACTAACTCCTCCAAACATTATAAGTATTATTAGATTAGTGTCCGCGTTACCAATATATTTCTTTATCACTGAAGGGTTATGGGAAATTTCTGCCGCCATCTTTTTCATAGCTTGTTTGACAGATATTGCAGATGGTGCAATAGCCAGAAAAATCAATCAAGCAACGCCCTTTGGAGCTCGTTTGGATCATGCAAGCGATGCCGTTTTAGCGACAGCTACCATCCTAGCGCTGGGAACCAACGGAGTCATGCCAAGCATTCTAGGCATTTTAGTGCCGGTCGCTTTCTTGCAGTATTTCTTGGACTCTGGAGACCCTAGAGCTTCAAATATGGTTCCCAGTCGTCTGGGGAAGTTGAATGGGATCGGTTACTTACTTATTTGCGGATGTTCCTTGTTTTGGCTGGCGGCGGACCAGCCTGCGCTTGACAAAGAGACTTTCTTGTTAGGCGGTTACTTTCTGTGCCTCACAACCGCTCTGAGCATGTTAGAGAGGCTTTACCTTCTGTTCACCCGCGAATAATTCCTTGTTGGCAAATGGAAGAAAGCAAACGCCTATCAAAGCATTCATTGAGAGAAAGAAGGTATGCATTATCAGCGAGAAGATACTCACTTCTGGAAACTCCGGGAATAAAAGCATCCAAATAACTAAAGCACCGGCGTGAAACGGAAGCGGAAGCGCAGCAGCTAGAAAAATTAATGGAAGAAACATCAACATTTTTGCGAGAGCTACATCAAAACCAAAAAGCGACAGGGCCAGAGAATATACCAACACAGCGCCCAATAAGTTGGGCGCTTTGAAAAGGAGAAGAAGCAGGTAATGATGGGCGTCGGCTTTTCGTAAAGAAGAAAATAAAGAGATACCAAAGAAACCAGAACCTTTCTCACTAATCCTATTAAAAATAAAAAAGTGAACCGGCACGTATAAAGCGGCGAAAACAAAGATTGATATGAGAATTCTGATGATCGGAAAACCCCAGTCGGCTTCAAGCAAGAACTCGTAGTAAAAAATAACTCCGAGACTAGAGAAAATTAAAAGTTGATATATCTCACAAATTCCAAGGAATATCATTGTGGATAAAGCCTCCCAGCCAGGGACCTTGTAACGACGCAAAAGGTACAAAGACATGGCTCCCTTCCCCACCTGTTCACTAACGATTGACAAAATAAGGGCGCTGGCTCGGATCGGCATGATGCTTTTATAAGTTAATTCGGGTGCGTTAAACCATTTGATGGCTCGCCATGCTGCATGAGTATCGACCAAGAAAAAAAACATGGAGTAAGGTATCATAATAAATAGCCAATTCACCCAATCAACGTTTCCGAAAAAGCCCGAAAGAAACTCCAGCACAGAAATTTGTTTGCTTTCAGCAGAGATCTGGATTTTGCTGTACGCCAGATAAAAACAAAAGATAGATAGGATCCAAGTAATCGCTTTGAAAAATAATGCCCTGTTTTTTTTCAAGGGCGATTGAGAATCGAACGAGTCTTTCTCTGCTGAATCACTGTCGGGTGTCTTCTTGGATCTGTAAACACTCATCTGCCGAAACGCCGCTCTCGCTGCTGGTAAATTCTAATCGCCCTCCAGAGATCTATCATTCTAAAAGCGGGCCAGTAAACCTCAGTGAAGTAAAGCTCAGAATAGGCACTCTGCCAAAGCAGAAACCCCGAGAGTCGCTCCTCCCCTGATGTCCTTATGATCAAATCAGGATCAGGAATCCCGGTGGTATAAAGGTTTTTTCCTAGAATTTCCTCGGTGATGTCGTCGGGACACAAAGAACCGCTCTTAACATCATGAGCCAAGTTTTTAACTGCATCAACAATCTCGGCTCTGCCACCATAGCCGATCGCGATGTTTAACTGAAATCGATCGTGATGCGCGGTCATCTTTTCAGTTTCTGATATTTCGTAGTTTAATGCTTCAGAAAGTTTGTCTCGCTGGCCGATGACTTTGATTTTTATCTTTTCTCTTTCTATCAGAGGGTCGTATCGATATCGCCGAAGTTTGTCATGGATTAGTTGCATTAGATGCTCAACTTCGTCATCTGTTCTGTTAAAATTTTCGGTGGAAAAAGCGAATAACGTTATGACCTTAATGTCTAAACGCCAACACCAATTCAAAAAGTCCTCGATTTTTTCTATCCCAAGTTTATGGCCATACTCTATGTCTTTCCCCTTGTCTTTAGCGAACCTTCGATTACCATCAACGATTAAGCCAATATGATGAGGTCTCGGACCGTTTTTTATTTGCGGCCAGAGAAAACCCTCGTAAAATTTGTATAGGAGATTGGAAATCTTAAACATATCTTTATAACAATAAGTTGTTAATTATCGAATTATTCCCGGCGAGCGCATGACCTGATTAAGAAATTATACCTCAGAACGAATCTGATTCATCAGTTTAACACTGCTAAAGATCGCTCATTAAAGCCTTCCCGGTCATTTCAAATATTGGTTTCGCAACCATGATGTGTTGAGTAGTCACATGGACATCACGGAAACAACGCTGCAAAGCGTTTTCGTCGTAAATCGAACTGCCACCACCGGCTTCGTAAAGGGCATCTACAGCCTCAGCAGATTTGAGGGACGCATTTGCTGCAGCGAGGCGGAGTCTATTTCGCTCTGATGCAGACAGTTTTTCACCTCTTTCTGCCGCATCGAAACATTTTTCTACAGTCGTTTTAATATAGGCTTCAGCACTTTCTATATCGGCGGTTGCTTTAGCCAGAGCCATTTTCGCGTGATAGTTATCGCGCAGAGTTAAAGTATTTCCTGTTGGAATTTTTTTGGTAGCTAGCTCTTTAAAACCCTCCAGTGCCCGATATCCGATACCTAAACTCACCGAACTCACACCCAAAGCCAGAAGCCCAAGCGTCGGAAACTTGTATAAAGCGGAAGAGTTTTTCGTAGGCGTTCCCAGAAGGACCTGCCTCCCGGCTGGCACAAAAGCATTTTTGACGGAAAAATGATTGCTGCCAGTTCCTCTCATACCCGAAACCTCCCAAGTATCCTCCAGTTTTACTTGATCCTTGGAAAAAATCATGAGCCAAACTTCAGGGGCTCCTGCCCTTGAAAGACTTTTCTCGTTATTTTTGCTTTTCAAAACGCACCCTAGCATACTCTTTGAGTTAGAAAAAAAAGTTGATGCATTGGAAGCCCAGTTGGGAAGGAATAGTCAAAGGTTTCGGTCGTCGATAGCAGGGCACAGCGTAGAGGAACTAGAACAAAAGATGAGGCACAACTCAGCATTGGTAGACATGTTTGTTTACGGAACAGAAGGCGAAAAAAAACTTTTAGCTGGTGTCGTGATTAAGTCCGCGAACGGAAATATTGACTATCGAGTCGTTGAATTTGGAGGCATGGATAAAATCGAGGGTTCGATACAAGAATACCGTGAGATTATACAGGATGAATTTGCTGACGAGGACGAGCTCCTCGACATTGGTCAATCGGCTTATGACATTCTTTGGGCTCCTGTGGCAGATCTCATTGGAGAAATTAATTACGTGTATATCGTGCCGGATGGACTCACTAACGTGGTGCCCTATAACGCGTTAATCAATCCTGAAGAGAATTATTTGATAGAGGAAATGGAGTTGCATTTTCTCACCTCTAGCTCTGACATTCTTTCTGAAAAAGAGAGTGCAACAAGTGGAGACTTTGTCATATTTGCTGGACCGGACTACGACTCCTCAGAAATCATCGATCAATTCCGGGCAGAGAACGAATCGAAGAAAAGGGCCTCGGTTATGAGTCTTGGCATTCGGGGCGCAGGTAATGGATTGCGAGGGCTAAGTTTCTCGCCTCTTCCAGGCGCAGAGGAAGAAGGTAAGGTAATTTCCAATCAAGTGATGGTAAGAGGAGAATTGCCGAAGTTGTATCTTGGCAATTCTGCGAAAGAACAAGCTTTGTTAGAAAAAGTGCTCCAGCCCGACGTCCTTCACATTGCAACGCACGGTTTTTTTCTTGAGGCTGACGAAACCTTGAGAAAGCGAATTCTTAAGATGCAGCGTTCTATGGAAATCCAAATTCCTCCTCCAGGCGATAATCCTTTGCTGCGATCAGGTCTTGCCTTTGCAGGCATTAACAAGAATGCTGCTTTTCTTGGAGAGGTTGATTCAATCAATGACGGGGTTCTTACCGCTATGGAGGTTCTGAGTCTTGATTTGTTCGGTACAAAATTAGTGGTTTTGTCCGCTTGTGAAACAGGTCTTGGAGAGATTCATGAGGGAGAGGGTATATACGGCTTGCGAAGATCTTTTCAGGAAGCAGGTGTGGGAGAGATCGTTAGCTCCCTTTGGGAAGTTAGTGATGCAGGCACAAAAGCTTTAATGACAATATTCTATCAATTACTTGTTGAAGGATATCCAGCTCGCGAGGCGCTTAGGAAAGCTCAAATAGATCTGATGCGTTCTCCAGAGTGGGGGTACCCGTACGTTTGGTCTGCTTTTACGGTTTTTGGTCAGGGTTCGGGAGAAAGGATTCTTAACTAGCAGAATCTTAATATGTCATTAGACTTTGACTTAACGTTAGTTAAGAATAGGGTAATCTTGATTTGGAAAAGCAAAAATGAAGTTAAATGCACAAAGTCTGGTTTTAGTTCTATGTTTTTTTGCTCTGAAGCCCTCGGAGTTGATGGGACAATCTCTAGAAGAAGCAATCAGGATTACACTAAGAACCAATCCTGATATCCAAGCTAGTGCATATAATCTAATTGCAGCTGAACAACTTAAGAAACAAGTTCGAGGAAGTCTTCTTCCTTCGGTAGATCTTGTCTTTTCCGGTGGCCACGAGGAGTCGAATAACACCACGACACGAGCGCTAGGAGAAAATGGTTTAGACATGACGCGCGTAGAGAGGAGCCTTAAGATTACTCAGCTGCTCTTTGATGGAAATAGTACCCGAAATCTGGTTCGCCAGCAGAAAGCCTTAGTCGAATCTGCGCTTGCAAGATTATTGAGTGCAAAGGAAACTACTACACTCAGAGCGGTCCAAGTTTACCTAGAGGTTTTGAGAAGGGATGAGATTGTTCGTCTGTCCGAGGAAAATCTTGGCTATCACGATGATACCTTGGAAAAAATCAACGAGAGGTTCGAGAGTGGTGTTGGAACAAAAGTTGACGTAATTCAGACGCGGGGACGCCAGGCTCAATCAAAGTCAAATGTATTGTTGGCAAAACGAGATAAGGAAGATGGGAGGGCACAGTTTTATAGGGTAGTAGGCGAGTATCCCGCCGAGTTAGTTCGACCCAATGCAATTCCTCCCGCTCCAAAAACTCTAGAAGAGACGGTTGGCGTAGCTCTCAGCAATAACCCGAACATAAAGGCGATTGAGGCAGAAGTTCTGGCAGCGGTGTCAGGAAGAAAACAAGCTCGTGGAGTTTTCTTCCCCCGTTTTGATTTGGAATTGGGTGCAACTCGGAACGACGACACCGATGGGTCTGTTGGTCCTAATGATGATGAGACGGCTGTGGTCAGAATGACTTACAACCTTTTTAGAGGAGGGGCCGACAGAGCAAGACTTAATGAAGCGGAGGCCCAAGAGTTTGCGGTCAGGGAGAGTTTGCGAAGCGCACGGAGAGCAGTAGAGGAAGATACAACCGTGGTTTGGAACGAATTGCAGGATATCATGGTTCGTTTAAAATATTTAGAGGCTCACGTTGATTCTACAAAGGAGGTGCTTTCCGTTTATAGAGAGCAACTGACTCTAGGAAAGAGGACTCTTTTGGATTTGCTAGATATCCAAAATGAGCTGCTCAGATCTCAGATCGTCCTAGTTTCGGGTCAATATGCTGAAGCTTTTGCAAGGTATAGAGTTTTAGCCAGCACGGGGAACCTCCTAGCAAGCATGGGTATTCAAACAGAAGGGATCTCTGAATAATAACGGAAAGCATTTTCAAAATTCTTTAAGATGCTTACGTCTCGGCTTGAACAAAACAGAGAAAAAACTTGATAACTGGTTCTTTGACGGGACTATCTTTTGTTGTCGCCATAATTACGTCTGGAAATGATCGGTTAAAAACAAATGAGCGGAATTGGGATAGATTTTGGTACGTCTAATAGCGTAGCTGCGTTTTACGACGGTAAAGATATTCGCCTGGTAAACCTCGAAGATGAAGATGCTGTCATGCCTACGGCGATTCACCTGAATCGGGAATTGCAGCCAAAAACTGGGCAAGACGCGATAAATCAATACATCTCCGAGAATATGAATCGAATAGTAGAGTTGACTCCTGAGGTTATTGCAAAGACAACCATAATCGGTTCTGAGTATCAATCTCCTAGCTCTGAGGGCGATGGGTCGAATCTAGCCGATGTGTTCGGAAAGCCAGTAGTTGATCGAGGAATGCCCGGAAGACTATTTCGAGGTATAAAGAGGTTGCTTGGAACTGATTCTCTCCGCAGGCTGATGGTCTTCGATCGACCTTTCAGGGTAGTCGCACTTATAACCCCTATATTCTTGCGGATACGTAAATCCATTGAGACAGCGTCGAGCGAGCCCATCAATCGCGTTCATTGTGGTCATCCCGTTGTTTTTGAGGGACGCCAGAAAAATTCTAATTCAGTCGCGTTTTCAAAGCTCTCTGAGGCATGTTCGCACGCAGGAATTTCGAATGTCACATTTTATCCTGAACCCGTAGCTGCAACCTTGAGTTATCTTTACTCCAATAGATCTCTGAAAAGTGGAAATGTTTTAGCCTTTGATTTCGGAGGGGGTACGATGGATTTATCTGTCATCCGCTTCGAGGAAAACCGTTTTAAAGTCCTCGCGACTGAGGGCTTGACCGTAGGTGGTGACCATATAGACCAGCTCCTCTTTAAAGAATTCCTTTCCCCTAAGTTAGGTAAGGGAGAGCTGTGGTCGCGGGTGCGAGATGGGAAATTGGTCGAAAGCGAGTTTCCGTTTGATGAGATAGAGGAGAAGCTTTTAAATTGGACCGTTACCTACATGCTTAACCAGAACCAATATCGCTCAAATATTGTAGAGCGAATTAATCAAGGAGGTTCTGGTGCTCAAAAATTTGAACGCTTGCTTGATTTGATAACCAACAACTATAGCTACCTGGTTTTTCAGGAAATAAGGAAAGCGAAAGCAGCTATTTCGTCTTCGGATTTTTCTCAGATAGATATTCCTGAGCTTGATCTGACTATTGATATCTCCCGAGCTGATTTGGAGAGAATCATGGCGAGCATGCTCCAGGAAATCGAGATTGCCATTGATGAGGTCTTAAAGAGATCTAATATTGGAGTGAAAGACATTACGATTGTCGTTAGGACCGGGGGGTCCTCTCAGATAGCGTCGGTTAAAACGATGCTAGGTAAAAAATTTCCTAACAAGGTCGTTGAACATAACCCCTTCACGAGCGTGGCAATTGGGCTGGCTATCGCTAGCTATCACGATCTAGATTTTGATCCTAACCAAACTTGAGAGCTCCAGCTGTTTAGCGGATTAGAATTCTCTTACTATACTTGAGCTCGATGCGCGGATTCTATTTCTGTCTCTCGTATTTTTTGTGACGGTTCATCGGAAAGGCCCCATAGCTCCAACCAATCCTCAAGCATCAAGTAGAGGCTTGGTATCAAGAAGAGGGTGATTACTGTGGAAAAAAGAACGCCAAACGAAAGCGAAATTGCCATCGGGATAAACATGAATGTCTCTGGATCGTTGTTGCTCATTAACGGGACTAATCCCACGAAGGTAGTTACAGATGTCAAAATAATCGGCCGGAACCTGACGACTCCCGCCGACGCCACTGCTTCAAATAGCTCGACCCCTTGTCTGCGCAAACGGTTGATGTAATCCACTAGCACAAGGGACGCATTCACCACAACGCCAGACAGCGCAATTATTCCAAGGAGTGAGAAGAAAATTAAGTCCCAACCCATTATGTAATGCCCCACAATCGCGCCCACTGCTCCGAACGGGATGACGCTCATTATTACGAGAGGCTGGCTGTAGCTTTTGAGCGGAATGGCGAGAAGAGCAAATATGATCATCAAAGCAAGTGGGACGGTGGCTACCATGCTTCCGAGAGCTTTGCCTCGCTCCTCCTGCTCGCCCGATAATCTGAACTCAGTATTAGGGAAGTTCTTGTTGAAACATCTTCTTTCCGGGTTAGAAAAACTGGTTCCGACACCACAAATCGTTCTTTCCACAGCCGCCATTACTTCCTCGGGAGACACAACAGACCTGTTGATGTCGCCCTTTACTTCCACGATTCTCTTCTGATCCTCTCTATAAATAGCACTATACCCAGTTCCGTATTCAACTTTAGCGACTGCATCGAAAGGCACTTCTATATTTTCTTTCGTCCTGATGCGCATGTTCTCTAGATTGCCAAGCGATTTCCGCTCGTTCTCTGGATATCGAACCATAACACGCACGTCGTCAGTGCCTCTCTGAATCCGTTGGGCCTCCTCCCCGTAAAAAGCCTGCCTAACCTGTCTGGCCAAATCGTTTAGCGTTAGGCCCAAAGGTTTGGCATCAGACAGAATATTAAGTTTGATCTCCTGTTTGCCTGCCCGGAAGCTATCCCTCAAGTCAAGAACGCCCGGGTACTTATTAAATTCTAACTTAACCATTTCAGCCGCGGCTTTAAGCTCGTTTATGTCGTTCCCTTTCATCTGAAGAGATAAAGCTTCACCGGCATTGAAAGCTGACGTCGAAAACTGCAGCTCGACCGCATCGGTAATTGGCCCTGTGTTATTTCGCCAAAGCTCAGCTATTTTGTTTGTGTTCCACCCCGGTCGTTCTTCGATCGGAGGTAGAGAAACCACGATTTCTGCCAGGTGACTTCCTCCCGCTGTTTCAGAAGGGGGCCCGCTGCTTCGAGCCGCATTCGATCCGATGGATTGAAATACCTGCAGCAGCACGGATTTGTCTTTGTTCCCGAGCTCCTCGTCAATCTGTCTCGCTGTTTCGATAGCGGCATCTTCTATTTGTTCTGCTGCAGCTTCAGTGTATTCCACATTTATTCCTTGGGGCATAGCTAGCGTAGCGTAAATCCTGTCTCCCTCCACTGCAGGAAAAAACTGGAAAATGACTCGGCCGCTAAATATGAGAGCTACCGATAGAACCAGGACACCAGTAGCAACAGACCAAGTCACCCACCTCCATTCGAGCGTTTTCTCAAGAAAACGTCGATACTGGTTTTCGGCAAAATACTCTAGAGATCCAGATAATTTACCTTGGAACCTAGTCCAACCAGTTACTAATGAACTCGTCTCAAAAAGAAAGCCACTTACTTTTCTATGTGCTAGGTGAGCGGGCAATATAAACATGCACTCCAGTATGCTGAAGATTAGGCAAACAAGAACGACCCAACCTATGACAGAAAAGAACTCGCCCATTCTTCCATCTATCAAGAGAATGGGTAAAAAAGCGGCTATAGTCGTCAAAACCCCGAACACAACTGGGGTGATTACTTCTGCTGTGCCAGAAATTGCAGCGTCTCGATTGCTTTTGCTATGTTTCTCATGGCTGTAAATCCTCTCCCCAACCACTATAGCGTCGTCAACCACGATCCCTAAAACGAGTATGAATGCCAGAACAGTTAGTGAGCTGATGTTTATTCCGGCGACTGGGAAGGCCCAGATTGCACCTAATACGGCTATTGGAATTCCGGCAGCGACCCAAAGTGCTACCTTAAACCTGAGGAAGAGAGCCAGGATGAACAATACTAACGCTAAACCTGCGTAAGCATTTTTTGTTAGAGCGCTGATTCGTCGATCAAGCGCGATGGATTCGTCTAACCATACTTTAAGATTTACGCCCTCGGGTAATTGGATCTGCTTCCTATCCAGATACCTTTTGACTGATTCTGCTGAGGTGATTGTATCCTCTTCGCCCACTCGGTAAACCATCACCGAAACAGCCTTCATTCCATCAAATTTAGCCTTTAGGAAACCCTCTTGAAAACCATCTTTGATCTCAGCAATGTCTCCAAGAGCTAAGTTAGTTCCGTCGGGCCGTGTTAACACTATTATTTTTTCAAAATCCGATCCTCGATAGGCTTGGCCTTTCGATCTGAGCAGGATCTCTCCCGCTTCCGTTTTTATTGATCCGCCTGGCAAGTCAAGGGATTGACGCCTGATCGCATTGGCGATTTGATCCAATGTTAAGTTGTACTGCCGGAGGGTATTCTCACTTACTTCGATTGAGATTTCCCAAGGTCTTGCGTAGCTCACGGCAACTTGTGATATGCCGTCCAAGGCTGAGAGTTCATCCCGTATCTCTTCCGCAAAAAGCTTCAGGGTAGTTTGGTCCGTGTCTCCGAAGACCATTAGGGCGATGGTTTGTCCGCGAAATTGCATGGAGGACACTATGGGCTTTTCAGTTTCGGTCGGAAAGGTCGAAATGGCGTCTACTTTGCCTTTTATCTGATTAAGCGGCGTTGTAACCTCGATATCTGATTCTAACAATACCCGAACAGAGCACATTCCTTCGCCTGCGCGGGTAATAATTCGGTCGATACCATCCACCCCTTCCACCGCTTCTTCCACTCTGACGCAGACTGCCTCTTCTACTTCCTCGGGCGCTGCTCCGAGATAGGGGACCATTATTTCTACGATCCCTGGCTCGATGTTCGGAAATTCTTCCTTATGCATTGTCATTAGGGAGATTGCGCCACCGGCCAGAAAGATCAACATCAGTAGGTTCGCGGCAACCGGATTATCGGTAAACCAACGTATAAATTTGTTGTTTTCCAAAGCTTAGAGTCCGGCTATATCTTGTCGCACTGGGTTTACGGACATTCCTTCTATAACCGTCTGGATTGGCGAGATGTTTACTAATTCCCCCTGACTTACTCCGTTCGCGATCAGTATGTGGTCCTTCTCGGAGCGCATAATTTCAACGGTGCGGAAATGGATTTTATTTTCCCCATCAATAACCAGAACTTGATCTTGGTTCCTTAACGCTGCCCTTGGAAGTGAAATTACGTTTTCCACCGATTTTCCGGTTATGGTTGCATTGACGAACAACCCAATAGGAAGATCTGGCTTTTCAGGATTCTCAAAATTGTGGACTCGGACAACCGCGGTTACCATTCTGGTCTTGGAATCGATTTCGGACTCCGTTCGGACCAGCGTTCCTTGCCAGTCATATCGTTTCCCACCGTAATTGGTGTAAACATTTACCGTGGGTGCTATCTGTCTACCCAACTCTCCCTTGTGACCAAGCGGTAAATCAAGAAACGCCAGCTGGCGATCTGCGAGAGGAAGTCGCACTTCTGCCGACGCGCTTGCATATATAGAGGCCACCGTCTGGCCCTTACTGAGATATTGTCCCAGGTCTATTCTCTCTGACCTCACGAGACCATCGTAAGGAGCTCTTATTTCTGTTCTCCTGAGGTCTCGCCGCGCTTGCTTGTGATTTATTAAACTTTCTTGGAGAGAGGCCTCTGCAATTCTGTGATTCCGCAGGACTGACTCAAGACTGCTCTGGCTCGTAAGTCTCCGCTTAATGAGTTCCTGCATTCTGCCTAGCTCAAACCTTGCTAGTTCCTCTTCTGCACGGGCTCTAACCAACTTCGCTGAAGCTCGTTCAACTGAGGCAACGTAGTCCCCACTGTCGATCTTGAATAAAATATCTCCCTTCCTAAAAAAACCCCCGACAATCATGCTGGGGGACATCCAGCTGACTCTGCCACTTACCTCCGGAACGAGCTCGCTTTGTTTGTGCGGGACCACAGTTCCCTGCGACTCAACTTCAAGATTTATCTCGGCCGGCATCGCTTGAACTACCCGTATTGTCTTTATTATTTCTTCTGGAACGATCTGCTCTGGGACCGGAGAGGTAGCAACGAGGCCATAGGCGAGTAGGACTGAGAATGAGAGAACTCCAACAGTTACCAGTGTTTTTATGACGTTAC
>CACFLG010000019.1 GCA_902567095.1 uncultured OM182 clade bacterium | reverse complement strand
GCAAAGTATTTGGGCCAAGCATCCGATCTACTAGCCCAGTAAGTCTGTCAGTTTCTTCTATGATAATGCTGGTGTACTCTTTAAGGGTTGGCCCGGGCAACTCTTTTTCTAGGAGTTGGGCCGAGCCTTTAATACCACCGAGAGGATTCTTGATTTCATGAGCGAGCCCTTTAACCATTTGTTTGGTGACGCCATGATTCAGCTTGATCGCAGCATCTCGGTCAATTCTTAAATATCTATCTATTGCGATGAGCTCGATTAGGATTTCCGATTGATCGAGGAGAGGTGTTATGGTGGCGTCAACGGTAATTGCATTTGCGTTGTTCGTGACGAGACCGATCTGTCTAGCGGTAAGTGGCCGATCGAGAGAGCGAGCTTCATCTATCCGCTTAAGAAAACCGTCTTCAGAGCTAATTATCTTTGATATAGACTCTCCTAGCATTTTTGCAGATGATTCCATCAGAAGTGTTTCTGCGGCTTGGTTAGAGAAAACAATTTCGAGATCCTGGTCTAGCAAAATAATTGCTGTACTTAAGTTCTCTATTACACTCTCATCCATATGTTTCTCAAATAAATTTTTTTTTGCAACGAACATAAGCTAGACTTTTCAATTTCATCTTTTAAGTGTGCAATATACGCACCAGCTCAGTGATTTCGGTATCTAGGGCCGCACTCTGGGGGAACGAGGACACAAGATACAAAAAACAAAGCGTTTGAGGTCGAAAATACGCACTATTATAGTGCATCATATGTGATTAAACACATGCTTTCTTCTTCCAGAAAATTTTTCTAGTAACTAACTGTTTTATTAAAGCTTTTTATAAAAATAACGCGCTATTTTAGTGCGTATTGGAATCAGAAATGGATTGGACTTGCTCGAGGAGATATTCTCCCCGAGCAAACTTCTCAGCTAGAAAGAATAACCGAGCATTAAGTACCATTGTCTTCCTCGGTCAAAGGCTTCACCGTCACTACCAAAGTTAACTTGATAATCGCCAAAAATGCTGTATTCCTCGTCATTAATGTTGTCGATACCCGCACTGACACTTAGCCCGGATTGGTTATCTTCCCACCGCGCACTTATATTTATGACAGAGTAAGGAGCCTGATAAAGGGGGTCAGCCCAAGCTGGTGCGAAGGGGAGACCGCTTGCGTTTGTGTAAAATCCAGATCTCCAAGACCAATCCAATCTAGGCGTAATATCCCCTCCAAATAAAGAGAAGGTTCGGCTTACTGATATCTGTGAGTTCCAATCGGAAATAAATACAAAGGGTTGGTCTACTGAGAGACCTGCTGCAACCGCTCCTGGAGTCAGAGAATCATAACCTGAGTTTGTATAACCGAGTGCGACGTCGATGAAAAAATCATTAGGCGCAGCATAAGCTAATTCCAACTCAAAACCCTCGATAGTCGCCTCGCCGGCATTCGCCGTATAAGGACCAACTCGGCTTGGCTCCGCAATCAATAACTGAAGGTCTGAATAGTCGGTCGTAAAAATCGACAAATTGGCTCTCAATGTATTATCTAAGAGTTCCGTCTTCGCTCCAATTTCATAAGATTTTACATATTCTGGATCAAAAGTGGGGAGACTCGGCTCAGGTGGAAAGATTCGCTGCGTGTACCCGCCTACCTTAAAACCTTCGCTATAAGTCGCATAAATCATTACATCGTCCCGCAATTTGTAGCTGATATTGAACATGGGAGTGGTCTCAGAGATTGAGTTGTTGACTGTTTCCAAAGGTACTACTCGATCGCCTATCTCGCAGGTTTTAATGGAAGCATCTCTATTAAAACAAGGGAAAGGGAGTCCGCCTAAAGGCATCTCTTGGATAAACTGGTCTGGCAAATAGTCTCTATCCTCTTTTGTATAGCGCAATCCAGCGGTCATTGAAAAAGCCTCATTCGGGCGGAATGTGACTTGCGCAAAAGCTGCCTCGCTTTGGTAATCGAAATAGCCACCGCTTTGAATGGAAACGGTCGTAAAGTCGACAGGGTTTATATTCTCTCCGTCTTCATCAAACACATATAATCCGACCAACCAATCGAGTTTATCGCTCAAAGAGGTTCCTGAAATCTGAAGTTCAATGGACGTCTGGTCCTGTTCAAATGTGTCGAAGTAATGCGTTATCGGGTTTATAAGTATTGGAAGACCTTGGACAGCAGGTTGACCATCCGCTTGCGGATACCCATCTCTGTCGCTAGCGAATTCACCATCCAGAGATCGATGTCCCGTAATCAGTTTTGCAGTAAATCTGTCTAGCTCCCAGGTTAGGGTCAAAGAGACCGCCTTGTTTTCCATCTCCGAGTAGTTAGGACCGGTTCCTAAATTTGTGTTATTGCTCGTTACGGCGTTAGCCGACGTGAAGCAAGCCTGTGGCGCGTCAGGAAGGGTGCAAACTATTGGGTTGGGCCCTCCAAAATCTGGGCTAAATCCCGCAAACAGATTATGGATGAAAGGGAAGTTCCCGCCGGGTGCCGCGTTTAGACTATCAGGGAAGCCGTCTACCCGCGTAATTAGGATTGGCGGCCCATTGGTATAGTCATCATAAAAATCAAATGACAAGTCCGCAGTGAAATTATCTGAAGGAACCCATCGAAGCGCTAGGCGCGCCGTTTTAGTATCTTGGTTCCCTAAATCTTTGTTATCTGCGGTTCTGATGACATATCCATCTTGTTCGAGACTAGATACGCTGCCTCTAAAGAACAATTCATCAGAAATTGGAAGGTTAACCATTCCTCGGAAATTACGTCTTTCGTCAGTCCCGACTTTTATGTCAAATTTCCCCGAGGCAATTTCGTTAGGCTTAGAAGTTTTTATACTTATTGCTCCACCAACGGTATTCTTTCCAAAAAGCGTTCCTTGCGGCCCCCTTAGAATCTCCACTTGCTCGATATCGATCATGTCGAACACCGCGCCAGCTGATCTCCCTAAATATACGTCGTCGATGTAAATTCCTACACCGGGATCGATCGTGGGAATAAAATCTCGCTGGCCGATGCCTCTAATATAAACGGCAGCGTTGTTCCCTGCCCCGCTAAAGGCTGGGGTATTTTGAAACACTAGGTTTGGTGTTACATCTTGAAGTTTTGTTATTCTTGATAGGCCCATGTCCTCCAATCTGTCTCCCGACAAAGCTGTTACTGAGATGGGAGTGTCCTGCAGAGATTCAGTTTTTTTTCGAGCGGTAACCACCACTTCTTCTAAATTAGCTAAAGCCGGTTGGCCGAACATCAGAGCAGGAAAAAGTAATGGGAAAAACAAATACTTCCTGTGAAGATGTCGTACATACCAAGATATCGATGACAGAATAGATCTCTCATCTTTTTTTTCGATAAAACATAAAATTCCCATAGCTCTCTACCTTAAGTTTTAAAAACACATTATTGTTTTGCTAATTGGTTCGGTAAAAGCTTACTCAAACACAGATTGCAACTTGATTTTATAAACCGCTAATGCCGCCAGGATTAGGGGAACCGAAAAGATAACAAAAATTTGATCGGTGCTGTACCCTGAATCCAAGATAATACCACCTGCTAGGGGCGCAACAATTGCCCCCACTCGTCCGATTCCGATTGCGAGGCCAACCCCGAAGACCCGAACAGTTGCGGGGTAGACAGATGGAGCGATCGTGTAAAGCCCAATCATCGCTCCTATCAAGAAAAATCCCATGATGGCAGCCATAATCATCAAAGAAACTAGACTTAATTCAACGAGACCGTAGAACAACATTGCAGCGATTCCGCACGAAAAAAACACACTCGTAAGTAGGGGAACTCTGAACTTGTAACCGAGCAAGCCTAAACTGAGTGCTCCGACTAGTCCGCCTGCTTGGAGGTATACCCCTGCGGAGATACCTTGACCAGTAGTAAGCCCAGCGTCAACAAGCAGTTTGGGTGTCCAACTAACGACGAAATAAAATGAGAACATCAAAAGAAAATAGCAGGTCCATAAATATAGCGTATTTGCTCTGAAGCCCCCTGAAAAGACCATGCTCCAACCTGCTTCCTTTTCTTTTCCACCGGTTGTGGCTAAAAACTTGGTAGGGTCTATCCGAAGTTTCGTCAAGATTTGCTGGATCCTAGACTTGTCTGCCAGATTGCCTCGAAATAATAAAAAGTCTATTGATTCAGGTAATTTCCAGAAAACGAATGGCAGTATAGCTAAGGAGAGCGAGCCACCAAAAATAAAAAGGGAACGCCACCCAAAACTATCGATGAGGTACACGGATGCGATCCCACCTAATAGAGCACCTAGCGGATAGCCTGACTGGAGAAATCCGATACAAAGCCCTCTTGAAGATTCGCTCGAGTATTCTGAAACAAGCGTGGTAAGGGTCGCCAACATTCCACCAATTCCAAGTCCAGTAACAAACCGGAATGCTAACAACTGTTGCTCACTTTGAGAGTAGGCAGACGCGAACATGCCAGAGGTAACAATGATAAGACAGATGTTAACGAGTTTTCTTCGTCCTAGTTTATCGGCGAGTGCGCCTAACGAAATTGATCCGAGGGCCATACCAAAAAGCCCAGAGCTAAGCAAAATGCCCAGCTGGTAAGGAGTAAGTGCCCACTCCGAAGACACTGAGGCAGCTGCAAACGACATGACAAGCACATCAAACCCATCCAGCATGTTGATAAGTGTACAAACAAAGACAGTTTGGATCTGAAACTGAGACATCTGCCTTGAATTTATTTCCTGTCGAATATAAGAATTTTCGTTTGCCATAAAAGTTTTCTAACAGATTTTATTGTTATCCGGTTTAGCTAGCGTAGAATTGCGGAGTTTAGCACTTCCACGTGGATAATTTGAATTGGGGTATGTTTATGATTGAACCTTATAACGCTGTGGGTTTAGTTCCCACTGTTTGGGGCGTGAGGCACCGCAGGGAAATTGAAAAGAATATTGATCATCTAGCATCCATGGCCAATGCCTCTCTTTGGTTATCCTCCTTAGATTTGCCAGTCAAGTTAATTGCCCTTCCAGAGGGAGCTCTTCAGGGATTTAATGATGAGGTAATGGATGCTGATCATGTGACGTTCGCTCGGGAATGTGCGATTGACATTCCTGGTCCCGAGGTAGAGATGATTGCTGAAAGGATAGCTAAACCAAACAGGGTCTTTGTCATGGCGCAAGCAAAGGCTCGTCATGAGGATATCCCTGACCGCTTTTTCAATGTCGGGTTTATAATAAACCCAGAGGGCGAGGTTATTCTTAAGCACTATAAAGTTGCACCGCTCTATCCTGTTGAGCACTCGGTTTGCCCTCACGATATTTATGATTGGTGGATAGAGCGATACGGAAATTCTCTAGATGCTTTCTGGCCTGTGGTAGATACAGAGATTGGAAGAATGGGCATTATGATGGCAAACGAGGGCTCTTATCCCGAGAATGCCCGGGCGCTTGCCATGAATGGAGCAGAGTTGATATATCGAGCGTCTATCCCCCATCCAGCCGCTTCGAATGATTATTTTGAGATTTCAACACGTGCTCGCGCCTTGGATAATAACCTCTATGTTATGGCGCCTAATATGGGCACCTATTATTTGAACCAAGATGAGCATACGCCAATAGATACTTTCGGTGGTCAATCTATGATAGTCGATTACAGAGGCCAAATCGTTGGCAAGCAGAAATATGGCGGTGTTTCTACTAGCGTTTGTGGGCCCATAAATATAGAGGCTTTGCGACATCATAGGGAGAGCTCTCTTTGGACAAACTGGATGAAAGACCTCCGAACGGAGATGTACCAGAAGGTTTATGAAGAGCCAATATATCCAAAAAACCTATATCTTGATCGAGAACCAATGAAGCATGAAGAATATGAAAAAGAAGTCATCAAAAAACAAGTCAAATTGATGCAAGACCGTGGAATTTGGAAAAAATCCGGTTTTCGAAAAAATAAGGAATAGGAGATTTAAAACACATGAAGCAAACAGAATTGTGGATTGGCGGCAAGTTCGTTGGTTCAAGCAGCGGCGAATACTTCGATGATGTGAACCCGTCAGATCGGAAAGTGCTTGCTCGAGTTGCTAAAGGTACTTCAGCCGATATCGGGTTGGCAGTGCGAGCGGCTAAGGATGCCTATCAGACATACAAAGACTCTCAGGCAAAAGAAAGAGAAAAGATTTTATCCGATGCTGCGTCTATTGTTGAGCGAGATAGAGAAGAATACCTTAATTTGTTGATTGACGAGGTCGGTTCTCCAATCATGAAAGCGTCTTTTGAGGTGGATTATTGTATTAATGCTTTTAGGGCAGCAGCAGGAGTGCCAAGAAGATTGACCGGTGAGACGATGCCTTTAGATAGACCAGGCGCTTTTGGTTTCTCTATAAGAGAACCGGTTGGCGTAGTAGCGTGTATTACTCCGTTCAATGTTCCGTTGCTTAAAAACGCAAAACAAATAGCTATGGTTGTAGCTACCGGGAATACTTCCGTGCTTTTGCCATCGGAGTTTGCTACCCAGATCACGGTGAAGTTTGCCGAAACCCTTCATGAGGCTGGATTGCCGCCAGGTGTGTTCAATTTCGTTACCGGAGACCCCTTCGAGATAGGGGATACGCTGACCGCCCACCCAGATATCTCCGCAATAAATTTTTGCGGTTCTCCCAGAATAGGCAAACATGTTGCGGAGATTGCAGCAAAGGGACTGAAACCTGTGACCCTTGAGTTAGGGGGAAAGAACCCTCTGATTATTTTAGATGATGCAGATCTTGATAAAGCTTTAGACGCGGCCGCAATGGGGATTTTCTTTTTTCAAGGGCAGGCGTGTATGGCCTCCAGCCGGATTATTCTGCAAAAAGGAATTGCGGAGGACTTTATTCCAGCCTTCAAAAAGATAGCGAGCGAGATTAAAGTCGGAGACTTGTCAGATCCAGAGACAGCGATTGGCCCCATTATTAGTGAGAAGCAAATTGAACGAGTTAAATCCCACATTAGTGACGCCATTTCTAAAGGGGCCGATGTTGTGCATGGAGGTGTCGACTGGATTGACAACTGTTGTCCCCCCACTATTTTATCTAGTGTTTCGGAAGACATGAGTATTTTCAGAGAAGAAACCTTTGGTCCAGTGACCTCTATCTACAGAGTTGATGACCTGGACGAAGCAGTAAAGGTTGCCAATGATACCGAATATGGACTCAGTTGCTCTATTTTTACATCCAACATCTCAGCAGCGATGAAAGTCGCTAAATCTTCAGGTGCCGGTATGGTCCATATCAACGCGATGTCTATCCAAGATGAGCCTCATGTCCCTTTTGGAGGTAATGGATTAAGCGGATTTGGCAGGGAAGGGACGAACGCTGATCTAGACATTATGACTAAATGGAAATGGATCACAATGCAGGTTGACTAGCTCGTCAATGAAAACCGAAATAGGTAATTAATGAAATCTTCGCAATTAAGAAATATAGCAATCGTCGCTCACGTTGACCATGGGAAAACTACCCTCATTGATAAACTTTTAGCTCAAACCGGATTTCTGTTAAGGGGCGAACAGAATGTAGAGAGGGTTATGGACTCAGGCGATCTTGAACGCGAGCGAGGGATAACTATCCTCTCAAAGAACGCCGCTCTTAATTGGGGAGAATTCAGGATTAATATCGTAGACACTCCCGGCCACTCCGACTTTGGAGGGGAAGTCGAACGTATTTTATCCATGGTGGATTCAGTTTTGCTGCTAGTTGATGCAGTCGAAGGTCCTATGCCTCAGACCCGGTATGTTACAAGAAAGGCATTTGAAAATGGGCTTAGGCCTATCGTAATGGTGAACAAGATTGACAGGGACGCCTCGCGACCTGATTGGGTAGTGGATCAAGTTTTCGAGTTGTTTGATCAACTGGGAGCAACTGAGGAGCAATTAGATTTTCCTGTAGTCTATGGTTCAGCGATCCAAGGGATTGCCGGTCCAGATCCTGACGAGCTCCATGGAGATCTGACGTATCTCCTAGACGTAATCGTTAATCACGTTCCTGCGCCAGAGGTTTCGCTTGACGGACTGCTCCAAATGCAAATAACTTCACTAGCTTATGATCAATATGTAGGGGTTTTGGGTGTCGGGAGAGTAAAAAGAGGGGTTATAAATGCAGGCGAAACAATTTTTACAGTATCTGACGAAGGTAAACAAAAGAAAGGAAAGATTTTGCAGGTTATGAGCTACGCTGGTCTAGAACGGACGCCCGTAAAATCAGCTCAAGCAGGGGATATTGTGTGTATTAGCGGGCTGGACGAGATCAAGATATCGGATACCATTTGTTCCTTAGAAAAACCCGAGCCGCTTCCTGCTCTCAGAGTGGATGAACCAACCATCTCAATGATGTTTCAAGTTAATACCTCCCCGTTTGCGGGTAGAGATGGCGACTACATTACTAGTCGTCAGATAAGAGAAAGGCTTTTTCAGGAGGCCAAACATAACGTAGCCCTGAGAGTGGAAGAAACCGATCATTCCGAGATGTTCAGAGTTTCTGGAAGAGGCGAACTACACCTTTCTATCCTCATTGAGACGATGCGACGTGAGGGTTATGAAATAGCCATTGGCCGTCCGGAAGTAATCGTCCTCAAAAAAGAAACGGGAAACGAGGAGCCGGTTGAACGCTTGCTTATCGATATCGAAGAGTCTCATCAGGGAAAAATCATGGAAGAAATGGGTCGTCGAAAAGCCTCCTTTGAGAATATGTCTTCCGATGCCGGTCCTAGAGTCCGGCTTGAGTTTGCTATTCCTACTAGGAGTTTGATTGGCTTTAGATCCGAATTCATGACTATGACTTCTGGAACAGGAATCATGCACCGGGTTTTTTCTCACTACAGCCCCTTGTCGTCACAAGAATTTTATGGACGAGGTAAGGGTGCATTAGTATCCATGGCTACAGGTAAAAGCTCAGGGTTCGCCTTGAACAATCTTCAGGCTCGAGGTCGTCTAATGATCTCCTCAAATGAGGAGGTTTATGAAGGAATGGTCGTAGGTTTGCACTCTAGAGAAAATGATTTACCTGTAAATCCAATGAAAGCAAAACAGCTTACTAATATTCGCGCTGCAGGCACTGATGAAAATATCTCGTTGACGGAGCCAATAAAGCTAACAGTCGAGTCCGCGCTTGAGTTTATTGAAGCCGATGAGTTGGTCGAGGTTACTCCGGGAAACTTAAGAGTAAGGAAAAAACTTTTAACAGAAAATGATAGAAAGCGGGCCCTCCGAGCAGGATCAAAATAAACACGATTGAGCTATTGAGTTTTAATGATTGCAATAATTAAAAATGAACGGCGAGAGCTAAAGAGGATATAAAAGTCTCTAAAACTTACTAATCTATAAATCGAGGGAGTTATGATAGGGCTTATCCAAAAAGTTTCTGAGGCAAGCGTCTGTGTCGAGAATGAGGTTATTGGAAGAGTTGGTTTTGGATTGCTTTTATTTGTAGGTTTTGAAAAAGGAGATTCTGCCCTCAAGCTCCTCCCATTTCTAGAAAAAGTGGCCCGTTATAGAGTTTTTAGTGATGAGAATGGTTTGATGAATAAGTCGTTAGTAGATGTTTCGGGCGACCTACTTATAGTTTCTCAATTTACCTTAGCCGCTGATACCAAAAAAGGACTCAGACCCTCTTTCTCTTCAGGGCTGCCTAGCGAAGAAGCTGAGAAGCTCTATGATGAGCTAGTCGCACAAGCTAGGAAAAAATATGACATCAAAATTGAGGATGGGAGGTTTGGATCAGAAATGGACGTAAGCCTCACCAACGCTGGTCCAGTCACTTTTATTTTAGATTTATAGATGCTCGAGCTTGAAAATCTTACAAAGAAAAATTCCGATTTCAAACAAGAACCACATTGGTATTGCGAGCAAAGCTTGCGATATAACATCCGGGGGAGTCAAAAGCATGCCAAAGATAAAGCAACCAACAATTACATAAGGCCTTTTGTTTTTGATGGATTCCATGGTGATCGCGCCTGACCAAACTAAAATTATTGTTGCTATCGGAATTTCGAATGCTACTCCAAAAGCAAAAAAAAGCTTGAGAACAAAATCTAAATAGCGGTTTATATCGGTCATCATGCTTACCCCTTCCGGGATGACCGAGGCAAAGAAATCAAAAACTAAAGGGAAAACCGCGAAGTAAGCAAAAGCCATTCCCAAATAGAATAATAAGATGCTTGTCAGAAATATGGGCCCCATAAACTTCTTTTCAGATGAATATAATCCGGGAGCGACAAAACTCCATATCTGGTGGAGAATGAAGGGAATACTAATAAAGAAAGAAGTTACAAAGGCTAGTTTAAAGGGGGTCAGGAATGGAGAAGCAACCTCTGTGGCTATCATGCTAGACCCTGGGGGCATGAGGTCTCTGAGTGGTTCGGAGATCACGTCATAGATGTCGTTAGCGAAGAACAAAAGGGGTAAAAATGTGATGAAAACAAAACCAAATATTTTAAGAAGCCTGGCCCGCAATTCAACAAGATGCTCAACTAGGGGTTGTCCTTCGTCTAGGTTCTCCTCATTTTCCAGGGTCTTCATTGGACGATATCGTCTTTCTTTTTCTTCTTGAGATTAGATTCTAAGGAAGATTGAAAATCATTTTCTAGATTAGAAACATGTTGTGCCGCCTCGGCTATTTTATTTTTTGTTTCGTCTAGAGATTCCATAATGCTTTGGTTATGAATTTGAGCTCTAATTTCGTCAGCGTTTATTTCTTTTTCTATCTCTTGTTTAATGTTTTCAAAGTAGAGCCTCAAGCGCTTTAAAAAGAGAGAAACTGTCTTTATCAATTGAGGTATCTTCTCAGGACCCACGACGACAAGAGTTATGGCGGCGATTAAGAGGACTTCGGGGAAACCTATTTCAAACATAGAAATTGGACTAATTTATATCTTTATTGGCTTCTTTTTCGGCATCGTGATCAGCTGTGTTAATTTTTATGCCGCTTTCTTCATGTTTATCTCCAGACATCTCATTCTTAAATCCTTTTAGAGCAGAGCCAAGATCGCTACCAAATGATCTTAGTTTTGAAGTCCCAAATAGCAAGAATACTATTACAAGGACAATAACGAGTTCAGTAATTCCAAATGACATAGCGTTCTCCTTTTTAGAGTAAAATACTACCTTTTCCTAGAGGCTTTTTCTTGTAAGCCCGAGATGCCCAACCTTTTCTCTAATTCTTGTGAAACAGATCTTGCAGAGGCATTCAGGTGATGGAGCAGGACGATACTGTGAAACCACAGATCCGCGATTTCTTTGATTACATTTTCTGGTTTTTCGGTGGCTGTGTCTTCTTTCGCAGCAAGAATAACCTCGGTTGTTTCTTCAGAGACTTTCTCAAGTATTTTGTTTAGGCCTTCGTTATGCAACTGAGCGACGTAAGATGTGGACGGATTGTCGTTTTTTCTTTCCGAAATAATCTTATCTAATGCTGAGATCGTGTTATTCATTTTGATAGATTTCCTTGGGATTTTTTAATACTGGTTCAACTGTCTTCCATCCACTTTTATCGAGTTCGCTATAGAAACAGGAATTTCTTCCGGTATGGCAAGCGATGCCGCCTCTTTGTTTTACTTTCAGAAGTAAGGCATCGCCATCACAATCTAATTGGACACTGACCAAAGTCTGTATGTGGCCTGATTCTTCACCTTTTGTCCAATTTTTCCTCCTTGATCTGGACCAATAAGTTACAATTTCTTCGTCCACTGTTTTTTTCAAAGTTTTTTCATTCATCCAAGCAAGCATTAAAATACGTCCTGTCTCTTCATCTTGGGTAATCACAGGAATTAGGCCATCCTGATTATACTTAATCTTTTCAAGCCAAGTTCGATCTTTGATTTGCATATAAATTCGGTCCTCGATAAACCAAAAACAGAATATCACCTTATAAGTTAATGTAAATCCAGTAAAAAAAACTGGAGCCAGCAAGGGCAGCCAAGCCTAGCAGGATCAAACTTTTATCTCTTTCTCGCTTCTCCATTACTTTTGTTAATTTCTTAAGTTGTCTGGTTTGCTCCATTTGGATGTTTTTTATTTCCGAGAGGCTCTTCGCAACCTGTTCGGGCAACTCGGGGAGAGTTTCCATCCATATAGGGAATTTTTTCTTGAGTCGCTTCGCGATGCTTGCTATTCCTATTCGCTCTTTAACCCAGTTCTCAATAAAAGGTGCTGCGGTTTCCCACAAATTTAACTCGGGATAAACTTGCCTGCCCATTCCCTCAATATTCAGCAGGTTTTTTTGCAATAAGATTAGCTGCGGCTGAATTTCGACCTTGTGCGTTTTTGCTAAATTAAACAGATTTATCAGCACGTTGCTCAATGAAATTTCACTTATTGGTTTGTTAAAATACGGGTCAACTGCGTTTCTGATTACTCGAGCGAATTCTTCGACATCGGTTTTCTTGGGGATCCAACCGCTCTCATGGTGAAGCCTCGCAATTTCCAGATAGTCTCGGTGAAAAAAAGAATATATGTTTTTTGCCAAATAAAGCCTATCTTCTTCATTTAAGGAGCCCACAACTGCGCAGTCGAGAGCGATATAAGTGGGTCTTTCTGGGTTTGTTATATCGACGAACACATTGCCCGGATGCATATCCGCGTGAAAAAAATTATGCTCGAAAACCTGTGTGAAGAAGATCTCGACACCCAGGTGCGCTAACTTTCTTAAATCTACATTATTTTCTTTAAAAGAAGTGATGCTATTGACCGGGAGCCCTTCAACTCGTTCCATTATCATTAATCGTTCTGAAGATAAATCTTCGTAAACTTCCGGTACGTAGAGTTTTCCAGACTGCTCCCATTTTTCTCGAAGCGATTTTGTGTTGTCTAGTTCAATTCTTAAGTCGAGCTCATTTAAGAGAGTGCGTTCATAGTCTTCGATAACGGTTTCTAAATGTAATCTTTTTGAGTCCGGAATTAAGCTCCTTAGGATTTTCGCTAACCATTTCATTAATTCTATGTCTTTTTTTATAGTCTTTTCGATGTTTGGCCTTATCACTTTGAGAACCACATCTTTACTTGTTTCATTACCGCAGACGAGTTTTGCTTCGTAAATTTGAGCGACCGAAGCTGAGGCTAAAGGTGTTTTATTAAAAGAAGTGAAAGTTTCTTCTAGTGAGGCACCTAATTCTTTCTCTATTATTTCTATTGCTAAACTCGTATCGAAAGGCGCAACTTTATCTTGTAGCTTTTCAAGCTCGTTTAACGTTTCTAAATCGAATAAATCTTTTCGTGTTGATAATATTTGGCCTATCTTTACAAATATTGGACCCAAATCTTCAAGGGCTTTTCGAAATGATACAGATAATGGTGCCTTGCACGGGATTAGTTTTATCGGAAATAATATCATTCTCCACATTAGCGGAAGTTTTGAACTTATAGATCTGTCTAATCTTCGATATAACGCCGTAAAAATAATTCTGATTGCACGTAAAAACATAGGCTAGGTTATCTCGTTTTCAGAGCCGAATGGATAGCTACTATTCCCCCTAAGAGGCTGAGGCACTCTATGTTTTTAAATCCCGCTCTCGAGATCATATCACTCATAGTCTCTTGGTCCGGGTGCATTTGAATTGATTCGACGAGATATTTGTAACTTGACTCGTCACCAGTTACAAACTTTCCTAACTTAGGCCAGAGACTTGAAAATGATGCATAGGCTTTTGAAATAGCTGGGTTAGTCGGCCTCGAAAATTCGAGAATAACTAATCGGCCTCCGTAGTCCAGCACCTCTAACATCGACTCTAGAGCCTTTTGTTTGTTGGTGAAGTTTCTTAGCCCAAAAGAGACAGTAATCGCATCAAAGGAATTTTTTCTAAAAGTTAGTTTTTCACCGTCTGCTTGGACGTATGCAGTCCCTTTTATTATTCCTTTATCTAGAAGCCTTTCTCGTCCCTTTTTGAGCATAGTTTGGTTAATATCACAAACGAAAACGAAGCCGGAGGACGATACAATTTTATGCAGAAGCAATGCCATGTCTCCTGTCCCACCTGCTAGGTCTAACACTCTTCCCCCGGCCCTGAGTTTCGTTTGATTTACTGCGATTCTTTTGAGTATTCGATGGGTTCCAAGCGACATTAGATCGTTCATAATGTCGTAGTCGGCAGATACAGAATTGAAGACCCCTGCAACTCTTTCTGCTTTTTCTGCGGCCCTGACTTTATCGAAGCCAAAGTGGGTGAATTCGTCTTCTTTGCTCATTTTTGCTTACTATTTTCCGACTCATTACTATAACACGTGCCTGATAACACGCGACTTAATCGGATATTGCATCGATAAAAATAGGGTCTCTCGACCTCTTTTCCTGAGCGAGTCTTCTTAAATAATCGTTCCAGTTCTGCTCAAAATTTGTCGCGAGGTCAATTAAATAATCCCATGAGTAGATGCCTGAATTGTGTCCGTCCGAAAAACTAATTTTTACTGCATAATTCCCTTGAAATTCTAAGTCTAGGAATTGCACAGCTCTCTTGCCGTACTGGAGTACTTCTTGACCAGGTCCGTGACCTTTTGTTTCTGCGGATGGAGAGAAAACTCGTAAGTATTCCGCGCTAAGTCTAATAGGCTTTTCGTTGGAGAATAAAACCTCTAACTCTGCAGATTTTTTGTGAATGTGCAGGGATTCAGGCGTCTTCATTACAAAATATATTTGGATAAATCTGAATCAGCGACGAGGTTCGATAAGTGTTCGTTCACATAGACAGCATCTATTGAGATTATTTTCTCTTCTATTGTGGCTATATCAGGCGCTTCGAATGAAATATTTTCTAGCATTCTCTCCATCACCGTTTGCAGCCTCCTGGCTCCAATGTTTTCTGTTTTTTCATTCACCTCCCATGCGAGATCGGCGAGTTGAGTGATTGCAGACTCTTCGAATTTAAGTTCAATTCCCTCTGTGCTCAAGAGCGCGCAATATTGCTCGACTAACGATGCTTTGGGTTCTATCAATATCTTTGCAAAGTCTTTTGCTGAAAGAGAGTCTAATTCTACTCTTATTGGAAGTCTTCCTTGGAGCTCTGGGATTAAATCCGAAGGTTTTGATAAATGGAAGGCTCCCGAGCCAATAAACAAGATATGGTCGGTCCTGACTAGCCCAAATTTTGTTGTAACATTGGTCCCTTCAATCAAAGGAAGCAAATCTCTTTGAACTCCTTCCCTTGAGATTTCCCCGCCATTGTGAGCGGCATTTTTTGCAATCTTATCGAGTTCGTCGATAAAAACTATCCCTGTTTGCTCGACTAATTCAATCGCCTCGCTTCGGAGTTCGTCTTCATTGATCAGTTTTTTTGCTTCCTCTTCGCTTAGAATTTTTAAAGCATCTTTTACTTTCATTTTTTTTGTTTTTTTCTTGCCTGGGTTGAGGTTAGAAAACATGTTCTGTAGTTGATTAGTCATTTCCTCCATTCCAGGTGGGGTCATTATTTCTAAACCAAAACTAGAAGACTCTATTTCTATTTCCACATCTTTTTCGTTTAATTCTCCTTCTCTTAATTTTTTCCTCATTACTTGATTAGCTGCGTTATTCTCATCTGGGTTCGGGTTTTTGGACCTAGGCACTAGAGCATTTAAAATTCGGTCTTCTGCTAGTTCGTATGCTATGGATTGGTGGGCGTTAATTCTCTTCTCTCGCAACATTTTTGTTGCGGCCTCTATTAAGTCTCTGATTATTGATTCGACGTCTCTTCCTACGTATCCCACTTCAGTGAATTTAGTAGCCTCTACCTTCACGAAAGGAGCACCCGCCAGCTTGGCTAAACGGCGGGCAATCTCTGTTTTTCCAACACCGGTAGGCCCAATCATGAGTATATTTTTAGGCGATATCTCTGACCGCAAATCTGAATCTAACCTCATCCTCCTCCAGCGATTTCTCAAAGCTATTGCTACAGCTCGCTTAGCCGAGTTCTGACCTATAATGTGTTTGTCGAGATAGTGCACTATTTCTCTAGGGGTCATGTTTGACATTTGTTGCCTTAGATTTGATTTCTTCAATAATTATTTCTTGGTTAGTGTAAACGCAGATGTCAGCGGCTATGGTAAGACTTTTCTTAACTATTTCTTTTTCGGTTAATTTTGTATGAGCGCGAAGTGCAATAGCTGCCGCCTTTGCATACTGTCCTCCTGATCCAATCGCCATAATTCCATCGCTCGGTTCTACTACGTCTCCATTACCTGTAATCAACAGAGAGTTTTTGCTGTCTGCAACTAGAAGGAGTGCTTCCAATTTCCGAAGAAAACGATCCGTTCTCCATTCTTTTGCTAATTCCACCGACGAAAGAGTGAGATTTCCTTGGTGCTTTGTTAGTTTTTCTTCGAATCTTTCGATTAATGTGAAACCATCGGCCGTTCCTCCCGCAAATCCGGCGATTACTTGATCTTTATAGAGTCTTCTAACCTTTTTTGCGTTCCCTTTCATGATGGTGTCTCCCATCGTGACCTGACCGTCGCCTCCAATAGCTACGGCCGATTCTCCTCTGACTGATACTATGGTAGTGCCATGGAATTGACCCATTTTCTTCCCTAGATATTTATAGTGTTTCATTATGGTATTTGAAGTTCGTTCTTTGATTTCTCTAAGATAATTGATTTTGTGATGCTTTCTATATCATTTTCTTCGAGTAATTTTTCGATTTCTACAACCTTAGCTTTCTTGTTATACGGCCCTAATATTACTCGGTACCTATTTTTGTCTTCAATAGAAACTCTCTCTATTCTTGCTTCTAATCCAAGAAGTATTAGCGAGCCTCTGACCTGATTTGCGTCGTAATATTTATAAAACGATCCGGTCTGGATTTCCCAGATTTCTTCTGAGAGTGCATATTTTCTGTCTTGGACGTTGAACTTTTCCACTTCGACTTCATTATTAGGAAACATGTCCCAGAATTCATATTCTTGCTCTGCTGGAATCAAATTTTCTACTGATACGCTTTCTTCCTTTACGACTGGGCCGGAGCTCCCATTGAGATACAGAAACCAAGAACTTAATGAGAAGGAAAAAATACACCCAATAAAAAAACCAATTAAAAAGGTCTGGATTCTTTCCCCGGTTTCTCTTTGGGCCGTTTTTCTCCTGTTCATGTTAGATTACTTTTTCCAGTCCTTATTCAGTTCACCTTACAACCCAAGCTTCTTGACGAATGTTATAAGGTTACACCATATTAAGTGGATCAACATCAATGGACCATTTCAATCCCCTTGGTAACCGACTTCTGGCAATAAGTCTCTCGATCTCACTAAGTTTTTTGTGTAAAGGCTCTCTTTCCTTGGATATTAGAATGAGTTTTTGGCGAAACCTATTATTCTTTTTTTCAATAATCGCAGGTAATGGTCCTGCCAAAGACAAGTCTTTGGATTTTGGTATATTTCTCTTGATATTCTGCAAGAAATCTATCGCTAGATTCTGTTCGGGACATTCAGAATGGATTGCGACTTCGTAGCGGACTGGAGGAAGAAAAGCATGGGCTCTCTCTTTAAGTAAGTGTTCAGCAAATTTTTGATACCCGGTTTTAATCAACTTTTGCAGAGTTTCTTGGTTTCCAAATTGAGTCTGGATTAAAACTTCTCCGGCGTGTGTTCCTCTCCCAGCTCTACCCCCAACTTGTAAAATTGTTTGACCTAACCGCTCCAGCGAACGGAAGTCAGCGGAGTAAAATCCCGCGTCGACGTTCACTATTATCACTAAGGTAATATTAGGAAAGTGATGTCCCTTAGCTAAGATCTGAGTTCCTATTAATATGCGAGCCTTGTCTTCTTTAATCCTATCTATCGCCATGCGCATCGAGTTCTTCCCTCTCATGGAATCACGATCGATTCTTAGAATCTCTTCCTTTGGAAAACTTTCGCCTAAAAATTTTTCGAGTCTTTCGGTGCCCACTCCAAGATGAATCCATCTTGAGCTTCCACAACTATCACAAGGCGCCGGATAGCTTTTTAATCTTCCGCAATGATGGCAGCTCAAGACCTCAGTAGTTTGATGATAGGTCAATTTGACTTGACATCTATCGCAAGTCGCAATTTGTTTGCATTCTTCACACAAAAGTATTGGACAGAACCCTCTCTGGTTAACAAACACCAATGCTTGTTTCCCCGAGTTCAGAGTCTTTTGTATGCTTCGAAGTGCAAATTGCGTTAGTCCTTCTCTTGTGGAAAATTGAGAAGTGTCAATAACTCTGTATGTTTCTGGATGTCTTTCAGTGGGCCTCGAGTCTAGAAAGAGTTTTTTATACTTTCCCCTCTTTGCGTTAAAGAAGCTCTCTAAAGATGGTGTGGCAGATCCAAGTATAATAGGAATTCGTTCTGCATGGCTTCGATAAATAGCTAGATCTCGCGCTGAATATCTGAAACCTTCCTGTTGCTTATATGATAAGTCGTGTTCTTCATCGACAATAATGATTCCTAAATTTTTCAAAGGAGTAAAAATGGCAGACCTAGTGCCAAGAATAATTCTGCTTTGTCCTTCTTTTGCATTAATCCAAGCCTCGGCTCTTTGTTTATCCGTTAGCGAAGAATTAATTATAGTCACTCTCGTACAAAATCTATCTTCGAATCTTGATACCATTTGTGGCGTGAGACCAATCTCTGGAACTAAGATCAACGCTTGCCTTCCTCGATTAAGATGGGGTTCTATAGCTCTCAGATAAATCTCTGTCTTCCCGCTACCAGTTATTCCTTGCAGCAAAAAAGGCCTGTTTTCATCTTTATCTGAAAGCTGTGCCACAACTTTTTTTTGATCTCTATTTAAAATCAGGTCTCCGTAGCTAATATTCAGTTTCGAAGTTTTTACTTCAGCTTTTTTTCTAGTGGTTTGCCAATAGGCCCAGCCTTCGTTTAAGAAGATTCTTATCAAGTATGGTTTGATGCCTGACTTGAAAAGTGCTTCCTTGGTTTTTTCTCCTTCTTGAATTAACCGAAATAGCAACTTTTTCCTTGGGGATAGTTTTTTTGTTGATTGGTTTAATTCGAAACCGAGCGAAGTAAGGCTGAGTTTTTTTTCAAAAAAGAGATTCGTTTTTGTCTCTTGAGCTCTCAGCAGTGCAGGTAAGGCGTTTGTGAAAACATCGCCTATTGGATGATGGTAATAATCAGCTGCCCACAAACATAGATTGAGAATATCAATGGGGATATCACCCCTAGAGTCCAGAACGGAGTTGATTTTCCTTATTCTTTTGAGAGTTTTCTCATTATTTGCTTCTTTTTTGACTACGATCCCGATTAAGGTTTGGTTGCCAAATGGCACGCTGACTCGCGAGCCTAAATTTATGTGAACACCGGGAAGTGCCTCGTAGGTAAAGGTGTTTCTAATTGGTTTCGGAATAGCAATTGAAATTAACATTGGCCTCTTTTCTCTAAAACTATTTAGAATAGAACTTTGCTTTTCGAGAGCTATGATATGTTCCGAACTCTTTAAAAACATCTAACCGAAGAAGACTAACATTATCAAAAATACGAGGAAATCTCTGCCAGGTGACGTTTTGGCAACCTCTAGTAAGCAAGATTTGATACGTGCGGCAATATTAAATAGAGATCTGGGTTAGATGCTATTGTTCAGAGTTCTAAAACGTCCTTGGTTAGAACAAAGTTTGCGTGGGGTCTTCTGCCTCGAAGCCAGGAACCCTTTTAGACATCGTTTGTGGACTATACTCTTCTCTAAAAATTTCGAAGATCCCCTGAGGATCCGAGGCTTTCGCTCTCAGCCCTGTTTTTGGATCAATTTTTACTAGCACTAATCCTTCGGGTTTTGATCTTAAAATATCTTCGGGTGACCCTTTAAGAGCCTCTTTCATAAACTCGATCCAAGTTTCTAAAGGTACCGTAGAGCCCCATTCTCTATTTCCTAAAGGACTATTATCGCTGAAACCGGCCCAAGCGGTTGCAACAAGATTCGGAGTGTATCCTGAAAACCAGATATCTGAATCGTTTGTTGTCCCAGTTTTTCCATGAAGATCTTGCCTGTCTAAAATTCGGGTAGCTTTTCTTGCCGTCCCTTTTTTCACGGCATCTGACAACATAGAGTTCATTATGAAAGCAACTCTCGGTTCTACCACACGCGTTGCTTTTTTTACTTTGCCCTCACAATCTTTCGCGCATAATTCTAAGGGAATCTCCTGGTAATAGAATTCTTTATTTATAGAATCTATCGTTCTTATTAAATAAGGCTCGATCTTGAACCCGCCGTTTGCAAAAGTCGCGTAAGCGGTGGCTACCTCAAGAGGACTCAGAGCAATTGTTCCTCCGCCAAAAGCCAATTGTAAGTTTTTTGGAAAATTGCTTGTATTGAAACCGAATCTGGATACATATTTGATCGCATTTTCTGGCCCTAAGTCCAACAAAACCCTAATTGAAACTAAGTTAATTGATCTGTACAAGGCTTCTCTTAATCGGATATTGCCTTGAAATGCATCTCCTGAATTTTTTGGTCTATATGTTTCTTCTAATTCTCCACCAGGCAAGACTAATGGTGCATCATTAAAGATAGTCGCCGCGGTTAGACCGTTCTCCAGAGCCCCTGCATAGTAGAATGGTTTGAAACTTGATCCTGGCTGTCTTCGTGCTTGAGTTACATGGTTAAATTGATTTTGTTTAAAGTCAAATCCTCCTGCAAGAGCTTTAATAGACCCGTTTTTTGGATCTATTGCTACAAACGCTCCTTGAATTGTTGGTATTTGACCAAGCCCAAATTCAGTCCCATTTCTTTGCTCAACTCGAATAACGTCTCCTATGTTGAATAAATCCTTCGGAGACTTAGGTCTCTGTCCTCGCTCATTAGAATTTATAAAAGGACGCGCCCAGGTCTCGTCATCCCAATTGAGGACCATTTCTTTAAGGCTTTTTCCCAAGAGAAAGATCGATTTGTTATCAATTTTCGTGACAATAGAAGGTTCTTGATTGCCAATTACGGGTAGCCTTTTTAAAGTTTCGATCCAATTTTCTGGATATCCAGCTTCCGGCAAAGCCAAATATTGGTCGGTGCCTTGAATACTCCGATAGCCAGGGCCGCGATATCCATGTCGTCTATCGTACTCAACCAATTTTTTTCTTAAGGCCTTTTGGGCTGCGACCTGCATATCGTTTCGGATGGTTGTTTTTACAATATACCCACCCGTGTAGGCTTTGCTGCCTAACTTATCGAGTAATTCTTTTCTCACCATTTCAGCAACATGTGGTGCCGATAATTGGATATTTCGGTTGAACACTTTTGCAGTGATTGGTTTTGTTCTTGCTGCCTCATACATTGTATAGTTGATTGATCCCTGTTCTAACATTCTTTTTAAGACTAAGTCTCTTCTGCGCTTAGCGCGTTCTGGGCCATTTATCGGGTTCCCCGCCTCTGGAGCTTGGGGTATACCTGCAAGCATTGCCATTTGAGCAAGGTTAAGTTCACTTAAATCTTTCCCGTAATAAGTATTCGAGGCAGCTTGAACGCCAAACGAGTGCTTACCGAAAGGGATAATGTTCAGATATAACTGGAGAATGTCTTCTTTGGATAGCTCTCTTTCTATTTTTAGAGCCAAAAGCATTTCTTTGAATTTCCGTATAAATCGAATTTCTGTCTGCCCCGAGATATTTTTTACCAATTGCATAGTGATGGTGGAGGCGCCAGACTTGATGACTCCCTTGTTACGAATTAGTTGCCAACTTGCATTAAAAAGAGTAACCAGGTCGATTCCTTTGTGCTCAAAGAATCTTTTATCTTCTGTATCTAGTAAAGCTTTTATAAATAATGGCGGTATTTCATCGAATGTTATAGGGCTTAGTCTTTCTCCAAATTCCTGTATAAGGAAGTTGTCATCGGAGTAAATTTTGAGAGGCGCTTTGATACTTACCTTTGAAAATGTCTCTATTTCTGGGATTGATGGGTTTAAATAAAGAAATACACCAGACAGCAACATACTAAGTAAGCTCGCCAGCAAGAGGGTAAAGATCGCTATAGCTCTCAGGATAATTCTCATTATTTTCGACGGGAACTGTTTAAAAACGTTATTATATGGTGTTTTGACTTTTCGATGGTATCAAGTTTTTTAGAAGATTATATCCATCGGCTCTTTTTAGAGAAAAAGAGAAATGAAAGATGATTTGCGTGATAACGGGAGTCTTTAGTTTGCAGCTAAAAAGGTTGTTTATCGTAGGGCCTATGGGCGTTGGAAAAACTACTGTTGGTAAACTTTTAGCAAGTGTACTTGGATTGAGATTCATTGATTCCGACAGAGAGATAGAAAGACGAACTGGGACGAATATATCTTGGATATTCGATGTGGAGGGAGAAAAAGGTTTTCGAGACAGAGAAGAGCAAGTTTTAGAAGAATTAACAAAGGAGGAAAATGTTTTAGTTGCGACTGGTGGAGGCTCGGTGCTGCGTGAACGAAACAGAGAAAATCTAAAAGTAAGGGGATTGGTTATTTATCTGAACGCAGACTTAACCTTACTAGTGAAAAGAACAAAAGATGATACAAAAAGACCTTTATTGAAAGGGAAGAATGTAAAAACAGTGCTAGAAAAGATGTTGCAAGATAGGAGTTCGTTATACAAAGAAGTAAGTGATATCGAGATAAATGTGGCAGAAAAAAGTAGCAAAAACACGGTTACTAAGATTATGGAAGTCCTTGAGAAAGAGGTCGAAATTGGAAAAAGTTAAATTAGCTCTTAGTAGCAACTCCTACGATATTTTTATCGGTTCCGGCTTGCTGTCGGATTCCGAATTAATCAGCAGACACATAGAAAAAAAGAGCGTTTTCATAATTTCTAATAAATCTGTAGCCAATCATTATCTTGATAGGCTGATTTCGAGTCTTTCGGGCTTTGATTTTGGTGTATATCTAATCCCTGAGGGAGAGCAATTCAAAAATCTCCGCACTGTCGAGGAAATAATAAGCGTAATGATTAAAAAAGGAGCTAATAGAACTTCAACGATTTTAGCTTTGGGTGGCGGCGTGGTTGGTGATACGGCAGGTTTCGTTGCGGCGATTTTCCAAAGGGGAATCCCCTTTTTGCAAATTCCTACTACTTTGTTGGCTCAGGTAGATTCGTCCGTGGGAGGGAAAACAGCTGTAAATCATGAAGACGGAAAGAATATGATAGGGGCATTTTATCAACCAAAAACGGTGATTGTAGATACGGACACTCTGAATACCCTTCCAAAGAGAGAAGTCAGCACTGGTTTAGCGGAAATTATTAAGCACGGAATATTAGCGGATAGATCTTATTTCGATTGGATTGAAAAAAATATTTCCAAGTTGCTGCGATTAGACAGCGAGACATTGGAATATGTCGTCGCCGGAAGTTGCAGGATCAAAGCTGAAATTGTTTCAGAAGATGAGTTGGAAACGGGGAAAAGGGCTCTATTAAACCTCGGACACACTTTCGGTCACGCTATAGAAACAGCTACGGGCTATTCAGAGTGGCTACATGGTGAAGCTGTGGGAGCCGGTTTGGTCATGGCTGCAGATTTGTCCTTTCGGCTGGGTATGTGTGCATTAGATGACGCTAAAAGGATTAAAGCTCTTGTAACAGATGCAGGCTTGCCGTTTGCACCTCCAGCTTCTATGGAAGAGGAGACTTTTCTTAGATTGATGAGTCGGGATAAAAAAGTTGATGAGACTGGACTAAGGTTTGTTCTTGTTAACGGAGGAATTGGTGCTGCCGCTCTAGTGGAGCGAGTCCCTATCGAAAAGCTCAGAGCAACTCTTCGAGCACGTGAAAATCTTTGTTCAGGAGTCTAAGGAAGTTCAGTAAAACCCATCAAATCCCTATCAATTTCTCGAGCTGCTTCTCTACCTTCATTGATTGCTCTCACAACTAAGTCCTGCCCCCTTCTGCAATCAGCCGCGGCATATACTTTAGGAATACTAGTGCGGAAGTCTGATTTGGAAGCTAGAAAATTCCCTCTGTCGTCTAATGTGATCCCTAACTTTTCGTTTATGTAGTGTTCTGGTTGAATAAATCCCAACGAGAGCAGCACAAGGTCTGCTTTCCATATCTTTTCCGTATTTGGGATTTCTTGAAGGTTGTCGTCGACGCTTACGGTTATGATCCCTGTGAGCTTGTTATCATTGTCTTTAAGGAATTCCTTGCTCATTACAGAGTAGACCCTAGGATCGTTGCCGAATTTTTGTGATGCTTCTGCGTGACCATAGTCGACCCTATAGATTTTTGGCCAAAGCGGCCAAGGATTATTCTCTGCTCTTTCCTCTGGCGGCTTGGGTAAAAGCTCGAAGTTAACGAGCGATCTGCATCCGTGGCGAATTGAGGTGCCAATGCAATCGGTCCCAGTGTCCCCGCCACCGATGACGATGACATCCTTACCTTTAGCTGATATGTAATTGCCATCTTTATGATTGGAGTCCAGGAGGCTCTTAGTGTTCTTGGTTAAAAACTCCATGGCTAAGAAAATACCTTCGGCATCTCTCCCTTTTATTTCTAGATCTCTTGCCACAGTTGCCCCCGTTGCAAGCAAGATCGCATCGTTTTTTTCTATTAAAGCCTCTGGGGGTATATTTTTTCCTATGTCCGAATTAGTCTCGAAGCTCACACCTGATTTCCGCATCAGATCAATTCTTCTCTCCACCACATTCTTTTCTAGTTTCATATTTGGAATACCGTACATAAGAAGGCCTCCGAGTCTGTCGGCTCTCTCATAGACTGTGACCTTGTGCCCCGCTTTGTTAAGCTGATCAGCTGCGGCCAACCCGCATGGTCCTGAGCCAACAATCGCAATAGTTTTTCCAGTTATCGGGGCAGGGGAATTAGGTTTGACCCAGCCGCTCTCGAAGCCCTTGTCTATGATAGCGCACTCAATATTCTTAATAGTCACCGGTGGATTAGTAATACCTAAAACGCACGAACCTTCACAGGGCGCAGGACAAACCCGTCCTGTAAATTCTGGGAAATTATTTGTTTTGTGTAAGCGGTCTAAAGCTTCACGCCATCGGCCTTGATAAACTAGGTCGTTCCATTCGGGAATGAGGTTGTGCACTGGGCAACCATTCTCTGATTGGCAGAATGGAACACCGCAATCCATGCATCTTGACCCTTGGGTAGCTAAAAGTGGCTCCTCGTGCTCAGTGTACAATTCTTTAAAATCCAGAAGTCTGATAGACGCGTTACGATACGGCCTGACTTCTCTTTCAAACTCTTTAAAACCTGTTGGCTTCCCCATAGTTTAAACCTAGCTATTTTTCTCTTTTACTTTCATACGGCAATATTTTTGGACGCCATTTCTTCTAAGACTCTCTTATAGTCGGTCGGCATAACCTTGACAAATTTAGAAAGTTGATTAGACCAGTCAGATAATATCTCTTGGGCGATGGTGGACCCGGTGTAACCGGCATGTTTTCTGATCATTGATTTTAGCTCTTTTATATCTGCGCGATTCTCAAGTGGTTCTAACTGCACCGTACCCTTGTTACAATTTTTTTCGAAGTTTCCCGATCTGTCCCAAATGTAAGCTATCCCGCCACTCATCCCAGCTCCGAAGTTTCTGCCGGTTTCGCCCAAAACAACTACTCGGCCGCCGGTCATATATTCGCAGCCATGGTCGCCTATTCCTTCGATCACAGCATTCGCTCCGCTGTTTCTAACGCAAAAACGTTCTGCACCTATCCCTCTAAAATAGGCCTCTCCAGAGGTTGCGCCATAAAGAACTACATTTCCTATCA
>CACFLG010000018.1 GCA_902567095.1 uncultured OM182 clade bacterium | reverse complement strand
CTTTACACGGCTCTTTTTGAGTAGAGGGCATGTTTCGGTGCTCTTATTAGGTGAGACTTAATCTTTGCGCGTAAACGGCAAATTATCAAGGCTGGAGATCAGGCTTTCCTTGGTGCTGTTCATCTCCTCTATGATTGACTGCATCGCCAGGAATTGTCTGTTGTATCTTTCCTCTATAACCGCCATTCGATCGTTGAGTTCTTCCAGATCTTCGTTGTAACCGCTTGTTCTGCTCTGCAATGCTTGCTCTGCTGTCGTGAGGTACCCATCCGACGCAGTCGCATTTTCGATCAACGTCTTGATGTCGCCAGCTATTCCCGCGGCGTCGGAACTAAATCGAGTCTGGTCATTGGTATCCGCACTAAATATTTTAATGACTTCTTCGAAGTTAGAGGCTAACGCTGCATCTAACTTTTTGTCGTCGAAAAGAAGTTGCCCTGTTTTATCTACACTGATTCCCATGCTCGACATCGAATTAACGTTATCGCCAGGAGTTGAAGACTGGTTTAAAACAATCGAATTAAGATTTCGCAGTAGCCCTCGAAAGATCGTATCTCCTCTAAGCGGGCCGTCAATTTCTGAATCTGTAAGCTTCTTAAATTCTAGTTGGGCTTCGTTATAGAGTGCGACAAAGTCCAGTATATTCTGCTTTGCAGTGCTAGTGTCGCGGTTCACTGCCAAGGTCGCAGTCCCGGTGGTAGCGGAGTTCAAGTTCAAGGTAACGCCTTGAATAACATCGGTGATGGTATTGCTGGAGCGAGTGAAGTCAACGCCATTCACCTTCAAAGCCGCGTCCGAAGATGCTTGGAGCTGCGAAAAGCTTAGCGCTGGTGCATCCGATGATATGGTAAAGCTTTTATTCGCTCCCGATTCTCCTACCAGTTGAAGTCGGAAATTTCCTGACGCTGCCCCGGTATCCAAAATCTCCGCTTTTATTCCCAGATTAGCGGTATTAATAGAATCTCTGACGGACTCAAGGGTCGCACCATTTACAGTGAGCGTTTGGGTAGCGCCGCCTCCTACAGAAATACTTATGGTCGTATCACTGGATCCGTTGAGTGCGGTGGTTTTGCTGTCAAAGCCATCGGAGATGGATCTCTGCTCTTTCGCGATGCTGGTTATCTCGATACTGTTAGTGCCAGCGCTGGCGTCCAAGCTAACCGACGCGCCGAATGCGCTTGTCTGGCTATTTGAAAGAGAGAGGGTGTTAAAATCTTTTGCATCGTTAAGTTTTTCAGCTCCCTCTTTTAAGATATTTAGAATTGAGGTGGCTGACCCGAGGCCGCTTATTTTTGCCTCGGCCGATGCAAGTTTTCTCTGGATTTGCGCTTCGGAACCTGCTCTTTCTGCTTGCACAAGTGACTCTACAATCGATTTGGTGTCGAAGGATGCTCCTGCCCCAAGTGCGTTGATATAGTCAATATTAGCCATGCGTCGTTTTTGTCCTGGTCCCACACTAAAGATCGACCAACTAATAGGAATCTTTAGTTTTTTATATTCTTTTTCGTTTCTAATTAAAGCAGGAATTATGCCACTTTGGTATGGCTTGTTGACCCAGAAGGACTTTTTCCCAGAAAAGGCAAGCCTTAACCCGAAGTCGGTGAACCTTCACCGTTTTATCTGAGAGTTCGGTCGAGCTGTGCCGCGCCCCGGGCTTTTTTTAGGACCCCCCTAAAAGAAGCCTGGGTTCAGAAGAAGTTGTTTGAGGCAAATATTTCCCCTTTTTTCCTCCAAAGCGGCACGTTCTTGCCGGCTCGCTAAATCAATCGGGTATTCATCGAAAAACTTTAGAAAATATCCCGGAAAAATTTTTGATAGTAACCCCATGAAAGTATTGAGTTTTTTGCAGGGGCTTTCTTGCCTTTTTCCTGTAGAGGCGTTTAGTGTATCCTTCAAAAATAATTACAAAAAAGCTTTTGATATCTCAAAGGTTTTGTCTTTATTAACCGATTAAAAAAGTGCAGATTCCTTGGAAAGGAATTCGCGGAAAAAAAGGACCTTTTCGTTTTGGAATGGAGAAATAAAAAAGCGGGTGATAAGCCTGAGGAAAAAGAGATGTCTGAAGAGAAATTTGAACTTTATGTTGGTGAAACAACCAAGTTAGAGAATACTAAGCTAAATATACAAGGAAACGCGAAAATAGACGGACGTGTCTCGGGAGAAATAGAGACGAGACTGCTTGAGATTGGCCCAAACGGAGTCGTTGAAGGCAGAGTTCAGGCTAATCGAGTGCTTTTAGAGGGCACATTAGACTCGGGTTCCGGATCTGTCGTAGCGAAAAGTATCGAGATCAAAAAAGGCGGTAAGCTCTCTGGCTCCGTTCAATATAGTTCTTTTCTCTGTCACGAGGGTGGCATAATCGACGGAAATTTGACCCCGTCAGAGGAAGCGGCTGAGGAGAGCGCAAAAGGCGGCGCTCGAATTCTCGCCTCTCTTAGTTAAGAGAATCGAGTAAGGCGCACAATTTTGTGTGCTTATTTTTTCGGCTTTGACTCAAAATATAAGCACTCTCTCCCATCGATTCGCTTGATCTCAAGCGAGGGTAGGTGCCGAGACTTAAATCCAAGTCTCTGGCACTTATATCGGTGGTTGGGGTCCCAGCTGATGGAAAAATGGTTGCAATTCCAACAATTAATGTCTCTTGCAAGAGGCTTGGCGGGTTTTGTTTTCATCGGGTTCAATCGGTCTCGTCGGAGTCGGTTTCATCATCTTTTGAGTTCACGTTGTTCCGAACTCTGTTGAAGAGAACCCTTTGTCTGTTTTGCATGCCAATATCAGACAGCATCGCGCCGATGGCGCCTTGAATTTTATCCATTAGAAGATCAGTTTGCTCGCCATCGAGCGAGGGAAGGGCTGTTTCCTGGCCAATAGAATAAAGTGTCTTAACGTATTTTTGTGGGATCCAAGACTGCACCTCTCCCTTTGTGCCGCCAATGGCGGCCTCTGAGCTTGGGGTTTCGTTTTTTCCTTTACGATGATCGAACATGCCTTGCTCAAGGACCCGTTCGATATGTCTCTGGAGAATATAGACGTAGCGGTTTTCAAGTTCCTCTCGCCGGTCCTCGGGGAGTTTTGCTGAAGAGAGCGCTTCCCAAATCTCTTTACCCATCAGTCCGAGCAAGGTTCCCCCGCTCAATCTGGTCATAGTTTTTACTGATTTCCGAGTTATCGCTTCTATTTCAGAGGTCTTGTTCCATAAATAATAGAGCGCCAAAAATATCAAAAGAAAAAGCAAAGAAGCAGTAAAAACTAGTAAAAACTCAATAGTTGCAATGTTCATTTTGTCTCCTGATCAGTCGACTTTTAAAGCTGCATTTAATTCCGCCTGCCTTATTATATAAAGATCATTCACTTTTGCTTGCATCTCTAGCATTCTTGATTCCAGTTTTCTTACCTCGAGCGAGATTTTTTCTTGGTTTTTATCTATTTTGCCTAGTTTACTGAGTTCTTGTTGGTTGCGTTTTAGAGAGGCAAGCTCGGACAGCAGACTTTTAATGTTTTTCGCTTCGATATCTCTGTTTGAAGCAACTTCTTTAGAAAATGTATTGAGGAGAGTCGCCTCGGTTTTTGCCAATTTTTGGTCTAGGCTTTGTCCTGTTTCATCTAGTTTTCCAACGTCGGTTTTTAGGAGTGATTGGTTATTCTGAAGATCGAGGAGATAATTCTCAACGTCAGCAATTCGCTCAATTCCATCTCCCAGCTGGATTCCTCGTTTTGCTACTGCCAGCAACATTCGATCGAGTTCATTAGTTTTCTGCGATAGTTGAACAGACAAAGCGACGTAAAAAAGTATTGAAACCACCAAGACAAATCCGGTAATCGCGGAAGTGACATAAATGAGCGTCTTAGCCTTGTTTATCTGCTCAGAGGTAACCGCAAGCGTCCGATCTATGTGGGTTAGAGGCCCAACGTCTACTCCGTTTATCTTTAGCTTGACAGTACCATCGTCTACGGACCCTCCACCTTCAATTTCTACAGCTTTGTTTGATGCTTCTACTCGATCTGCGTCACTATTTTCCTGATCCGCTCTCAAAATCTCTAAGGCATCAGAATCTATTTTTTCGTTAGCCTCCGATACATTCTGGCTATCCTCGGGCAGGGATTCTTCGTGAACATCCTCGTCGCTCTGAGAGGACGGACTCTGTTCTTCGCTGCTAGCAATATCTGTCATGCTGCTGTCATTATTTTCTTGGTCTGGGGTTTCAGCAATTCCATCAGTCGCGTCGGCATCATCTTTTGAATTCGCTGAGGCTATGTTTTGATCCGCAGGACTCTCTGCCGCCTCATTCTCGCCATTCGTTTTGGTTTCTAAACCGGGATCAGGGGCAGCTATTTCAGTCTCCGCGCCTGAATCCGTTGAGTTTTTATTCTCGTCCTGGTTTTCGTCGGTATCAGCCATCTTTAATTCCTCTTAAAATATCCATAGGGGATCAAGTTCTCCCCCTTTTAAAATAAGGTATTTCTTGTTCTCGGTCGCCTTTAGATCTTGCTGACGCTTTGCATCTAACTCTGAAAAAGGTCCCAACAAAACCACCCAAAATCCGTTAATTTTCTTCGCAACTCTAAATTTTTCATTGCCGTTCTGACCTCTGATCCATCGGTCAGCAGAAGCTCTTCTTGAGAATGCCCCTGCCTGAAGATAATAGTCTCCTCCTACTATCGGTAAAGTAATCTTTCGTTCCAAATTTTTTGTGATAGGTTTCCGGTTATTCAAACCAGCCGTTTCATTTTCAACTTTCTGGGAAGTTTCTCTCTTTACTTGTTTAATTTCTTTATTAGACACTTCGCTTGAGGGTTCTGGAGCCGATAAAGTCACTGAACTCTGAGCTTCAACCTTGGAAACATATTCTTTTTTCAAGAAAACCTGATCTTTTTTTAGTACCGTTGAGTCTTGCGTGAGATTTTCGGTTGAGTTTTTCTCCTCGCTAGAAGTTTTGGTTGCGGGAAGCGCTTCTGTGGCATTACCGGATAATTCTGAACTCGAGCTATCATTAGTAATGTTATCGCTCACCTTTAAAACCGAAAGACTTCCGATCAAATTCAAGACGCTCTGGTTTTCAGAGAGTTCTTTCCAGAAAAGAGCTCCCGTCAGACTTAAGCTAAGAACCATGCAACCAATCATACCGGTTATCAATGGCAATCTATGCTCTGGATGCTTTTTGGGTAAGGAAGGCGTTTTCTTTTGGCTGGGCCGACTGGTTTTTCTCTTGTCATGCCTGCTTGCGCCCTCTATCGGAATAATCTTAGGAGTCTCGGGCGCAGGGAAGTAATAGTCTAGGTCCTTTTCTGATTTGGGGTCATTTAACTCCGAAATCAGTTCCCGAGCTGTGTGTATTGACCCCCTTATACGTGCATTAGCCAAAAACACTGACTTCATGTCTGTGTCTGGCAAATCGAATCTCCAGAGGTTAAGTCGAGCTTTCTTTGTCCACTTACTGAAATCAGGGGTTCTTACGACGATATTAGAGCAAGCAACCAATATAGATACACCTGAGGCCTTAAACTGATTGATGAGCCCTGCAGCCAGAGAAATAGATGCTAAATCTCCTGAGGCATTTGCGTTGTAGATCCAGAGTTCTCTTAAGCCTTTGTTCGGGGCACTTTTGCTAAAATTTTGGTTGTCATTCAAATTTTGATTAATTCTTTCAACCACTGACTCTCGATCGAGAGGACCTCTTCGGATGTTGCCCAAGCGTGGATCTAGAAATACGTTTGATACAATCTCTCTTATGTAGTGATCAGATAACGAATATTTGTCTGATGTTATGGCAGCAGTTGATCCCGCGCCCCTGAGCCGCTCTACAACGGCCTCAATCATTTGGTCATCGTGCTCACAAAAGGACGCATATTTAAGTGCTTTTTCCTCTGTTTGATTTTGATCGATAGCAGCCATTTTTATAACCTCTGTCTTGATTAATTTAGGGTTAGTCCCTGTTCGTTGAATTGATAGTCTTTTGGTACCTTAGGCACTGGTTTGTCAGGTTTGGTTTCTTCGTTTTTCATGGCCTCGAGTCCGTAGACGTAAGCAATTACCTGAGCCACCGATACATAAAGGGCTTTTGGTATGAATCCACCAATTTCTGTAGTGAAATATAATGCCCTTGCCAACGGAGGAGCCTCAAAAAGGTGTATCTTGTTGTCTGAAGCGATTTCTCTGATTTTCTGAGCGATAAGACCTTTGCCTTTGGCAAGTAAAACAGGCGCAGTTCCGGCATCAGCGTCGTATTTTAACGCCACCGCAAAATGTTCTGGGTTGGTTATGATTACGTCCGCTTTAGGCACGTCTTGCAGCATGCGTTGCTCAGCCATTTCGCGTTGTTTTTGTTTAATCTTTTGTCTGACTTCGGGTTGTCCTTCCATCTCCTTGAATTCATCTTTGATCTCTTGCTTGGACATTTTTAATTTCTTGATGAAGTCATATCTTTGGTAGGGAACATCAATTGCTGCAATTATTGCTAGGGCGGAGCAAATGATTATGGCTCCGAATAGAACAAAGGATATTCCTGAATAAATTGCGGTAACCGTATCGCCTCTCGATAAGGCCACTATCTGGTCAAAATTAGCGTAAAAGTAGATGGCGGCGATTCCGCCAACTAAGAGGAACTTAAGTATTGATTTTATCAGTTCTACCAACGCTTTTAGTCCAAAGATTCTTTCAAAACCTTTTATCGGATTTAATTTGCTGATTTTGGGTGCCAAGGCCTTACCTGAGAACACAAAGCCATCCAAGCTGGTAGCGCCTCCAATGGCAAACAATATCGCTAAACCGAATACCGGCAGCAAAATTAAGTAGGCCTCGCTGGCAAAACCAGCAAAACGCGTAATTAAGTTGCTGGGTTCGCCCAAAGGAACAGAAGAAATAATAAGGCTTGCTCCATAAAGCTCAAGAAGCGCCGGTCCTAGGTAAAAGCCCAGTAAGTAAATGCTTACTAAAAATCCTGTTGTCACTACCGCAATGGTTAAGTCTTGGGATCTTAGAACTTGTCCGTCCTCTCGCGCTTTTTCTAAACGTCGAGCGGTGGGCTCTTCTGTCTTGTCGTCTTGGGGAGTTTCTTCTGCCATGACCTATCCCAAAATCGCCTGTCGTAAAGTGTCAAAGCCTAAAAACCAGAGATTTTCGACTTGCTCAAACCAAATGACCATCGTGAGTATCAACATTATCAGGCCAGCTGGAATTAGTGCCGGAAATCCGACTGCAAATACATTAAGACTGGGCGCCGCACGGGAGACAATTCCAAGCGAGGTATTCACTAGCAGCAGACCAAAAATAATTGGGAACGCGATTGCAATGGCTCCCAAAAACATGTGCGCGGACCAAGAAATGAAACCTTGTATAAAAACCATAGAGAGAGCGGCGGTCGCAATGGGGAGTGTTTCAAAACTTGTGGTTACCATCGAAATCAATATGAGATGTCCCCCGAGACTCATGAAGAGAAGCAACCCTACGATCAGGAAAAATTGCGAAAGGGTAGGTATGTTACCCATGTTCGGATCAATCATATTTGCCATACTGAGACCCATCCCACCAGCGACAATTTGCCCAGCGCTAATAAGCGCTGCAAGCACGATCTGCAGGAATAGACCCATCAACATTCCGATTGCGCCTTCCTTTGCAATTAGCCCGACGGCGTTAAATGAAAATGGATCAACAGATGGGGTCTCAACCATCGGCAGGATTAACCAAGTTACTGCGACAGCCAGGGCGATTTTTACTCTGAGGTTCACCGCAGAAGCTCCAAAGAAAGGGGCTGTCAGAAAAAAAGCAGATATACGTATCATTGGCCAAAGAAAGCTCTGGAATAAAGCGGTTAGTTGAGGTAGTAGGATTTCCATGGCTAAAGAGTCATTGTTCGTATTCTCTCGAACACGGTTTCGAAGTAATCAATTAGAATAGCGATCTGCCACTCTCCAAATATTGCGAGGGCGACCGCCATTACAGCGAGTTTTGGGATAAAGCTCAGCGTCATCTCTTGAATTGACGTGGCGGCTTGCAAAATCCCGATTATTAGGCCGGTGGCAAGCGCTGCACCTAGGACAGGACTCGCTATTAGAACCATCACGGTTAATGCCTCGATCGCTATGTCCATTACTAATCCCACTTCCATTGATCTCTCCTAGGCAAAAGTTGACACGAGTGAACCGGTTATCAGACCCCAGCCGTCAACGAGCACGAAAAGAAGCAGTTTGAACGGAAGAGAAATCATCATCGGAGAGAGCATCATCATCCCCATGGACATCAGAATACTTGCGACAATTAGATCAATAATCACGAAAGGGATATAAAGCATAAAGCCGATAGTGAATGCGGTTTTTAGTTCTGAAGTCACGAATGCCGGAACCAGAGTAGATATCGGAATCTCGCTGCGTTCCGTTACGGGACCCTGCTCAGCCATCTCCATAAACATTAGAAGATCTTTTTCTCGTACCTGCGCAAGCATAAAATCCCGGAGCGGGGGGAGGGCGTTGTTTAGGCCCTCTTGGAAGGATATTTCCTCGTTTTCAACTGGGACGTAGGCGGCCTCGTATATTTGATCCATCACGGGTTTCATAATGAATATCGAAAGAAAAAACGCGATACCCAGGAGAACCTGATTGGGAGGCGTTTGTCCGGTGCCCAATGCCTGCCTTAAAAGGGATAAAACAATTATAATTCGGGTGAACGACGTCATCAGAATGACTATAGACGGAACGATGGTTAGAACCGTCATGAGCACAAGAATTTGTAAGGAGAGGCCGTACTCAGACCCTTCTTCGTTTGACGTCAGGAGCGTTAGCGCGGGACCACCATCAGCGAATACGTCAGATGCCCCAAAGAATAAAAAAAGGCAGAGAAGGGAGAAACTCCCGATCTCTGCTAGGGGCTTAAGACTTACGTTTTCTGGTCTCACCAAATTTCCTAAAAATTAGTTTGGAACTCTCTTAAAGCAAAAATGGGGCCAATTTAAAAAAATTAGGTAAAACATATACTTAGGAATATTAAGGTTTTCTTGGTGTTGTTGTGTCGGCATTCCGACATTTTTTTTTGCTGGTATACTTCGGGTATCCCCTAACAACAGAGCGCTATGAAAACTGGATGAAAATCCCATACCTCATTACCAGCTTTTTCTTCTTGTTCTCCGTCCATTCAGAATTAAGGGCGGAGTTGATTTATGGATTTCCTTATAGTCAATGTTTCGAGCAGTCGGCAACGAAGTATGGGCTTGACGCGACCTTTATCGCTGCCGTGGCAAGCGTTGAAAGTGGGCTGGACCCGAGAGCAGTCTCTTCAGCTGATGCCCTGGGATTGATGCAGATAAAGTGGCCCCTCACCGCCAAGGAATTGAATATTTATAAACGAGAAGATCTTTTCGACCCTTGCATTAATATCGACGCGGGAGCTCGCTATTTAGCGCAGCTTAATAAGCGGTTCGCATCTTCCTTATTGGCGCTGGCGGCCTATCATGTTGGTCCTACAAGAGTTGATAATACAAAACTAGTGCCGGCCCGAGCCCTCAGTTACATTGAAAAAATTTTAAAAGAGGAAAAACTTATCAAAGTTACTGAACAGCTATCGGAACAGGTTTCGTATCGATGCGATCCGGCCGATCTAAAACGTCTTGGTCTCACCACACACGATCCTAGAAAGCGTAAATCTGAGGTGCTAGGGTGGTTAGATAAACACGTGTCAGTGTGTTCAATTTCTCAGCTTATCTTTATAAAAAATCGGGTTCAGGTGTGGTTTGGGACGTCGGACTCTGACGGCGCCATTAGTGATAAGGTATTGGTCGCTATTTCTAGGAGGAACTCAACGCCCTAGGCGTCGTTCTTGAAAAAAGTAAAAGCCGGGAGAATACGTCTCCCGGCTTTTTCCAACCCTCAGTTTGATATTTCTATCTTACTGAAGGAGTTGGAGGACCAACTGTGATCGCGCGTTGGCTTGCGCTAGCATAGCGGTTCCAGCTTGCTGCAGCACCTGAGACTTAGCCAGGTTAGCTGATTCTATGGAGAAGTCAGCGTCCTCTATCCTAGAACGAGAAGCTGAAGTGTTCTCAGCTACGTTCATAAGGTTAGACACTGTGTGCTCCAGTCGGTTTTCTACCGCACCCAAATCAGCTCGCATTGAGGAGATCTTCTCGATTGCTCCATCAATTGTCTCGATGGCAAGACCAGCTTTCGCTGTGCTACGAAGATCGATATTAGACACTGAGTTCAGGGTCGCCGCTCGTGTGACAAAGTAGTTGTCGTTAGCGGTTGAACCTGTCGCAACGTCCGGGTCGGTGGCAACTCCTGATGCCTCATTTGACTGAGTAACAGAGAAAGACTTACTGGAACTCAAGGAGATCGTTCCCGTTACAGTGGCAGCGTCATTAGACGAGTTGCCTGCTGCAAGAGCCACATCAAGTAAGTTCAAGTCACCAGCTACGTCGATAGTGGTATCAGTAGCAGCATCAGCAGCGGTCCGAATCGTCCAGTTACCGAAGTCGGCAGGACCATAGATCACCGCGTCAGCACCCGCTACAGCAGCAGCAGAATGTGAAAAGGTTCCCACATCAGCGATTGCGTTTAATCCAGCTAAAACCTCTGTACTAGTAGGACCACCAGCCGCCGCCTGAGTCACAGTGAAGGTGTAATCTGTTCCTGTGGACGAGTTCCTTAGAATGTAGCTTGCTGACGCACCAGCACCGCCGGTATCCCAGGTTGCATCATCTAGATCGAGCGTTGCCTTGGTAGCCTGCCCAACGAAGGTTTGTAGCGTGCCCGCAGCAGTGATATCTGTTCCCGAGAAGATGTCGAAATCTCCGAAATCTTCTGTGGCAGTTACAAGAGGGCTGTTTGCGAGTGAACCATTCGCTGTAACTTTAAAGCCCGACACTCCGGCGATCCCGTTTATGTCTGCTTCAAGGTTGGCGATAGACTCGTCTCCGTCAATCGTCGCGTCAACCGTAAAGGTGAACGTCTGATTGGTAGAGCGTTGCAATAGCGTATAGGTTCCATCTGCAGCACCGTCAGTTGTGGTGGTTGTAGTTGTTGCTATACCCATGTGCCATGCTTTCTGAGGGAAAGTTGATTCCCCGTCGTGGCCGACAGACTGAACCCTGAGGTTTGTGCCCGTCGACTCGTTTTCAACTAGAATGTTCGCGCCAGCAAGTGACTGTAGCCTGACTTTGTTGTCAGTGGTCGCTTGGGCAGTGACTCCGGTTGAGCCTGAGATCGCATTGATTTTATCAACGGCGTCAGCAACGTTTCCATTACTGATAGCAAACTGACCAGTCGTTACATTGTTGATTTTAACGCTGTAAGTCTCGTCAGTTGCGTAGCTACTGTAGAGATGTGCAAAAGTCTTCGCCTCTGCGCTGACCTTAGTCTCTCCAGTTACAGCGTTGATTTTAGCGGCGACCGCTTCAGCTGAGTCGTTCGCGATAACATCAATAGTCTTTGAGAGGCTAGCTCCATTGATTATGATGTCGTCAGCGGAGTCGACGATACTTGCGAAAGAGCCCGCACCGTTTCCAAGCTGAGCCTCAATTCGATCACCTGTTATGTTGAAAGAACCGAGCTGATTTGCGGCAGTCGAGTCGACAGAGAAATTTATCACCTCTCCGCCTTCCGTTCCAACTTGAAGTTGACGATTTGAGAAGCTTCCGTCTAACACAAGCTGACCGTTGTAGCGTGTGTTCGAAGAAATCCGAGAGATTTCAGCGATTAGAAGGTTCACCTCTTCTTGAATATAAGAACGATCAACATCGGTGCTGGTGGCATTAGCTGCCTGAATAGAAAGCTCACGCAATCTTTGCAACATGTCTGAAACCTCAACGAGCGCGCCTTCAATTGATTGCGTCATAGAAATTCCATCATTTGCGTTTTTAACAGCCATCTGCAAGCCTTGGATTTGCGATGTCATTCTTTGAACAATCGCTAAGCCGGCGGCATCATCAGATGCACTGTTTATTTTAGAGCCCGTTGAGAGTCGCTCCATGGCTGTATCTAACATGCGAGATGAAGAAGCCAGGGATCTTTGCGCAGTCAATGAGCTAACGTTTGTGTTAACAACCATAGACATTTTTTAGTCCTCCAAAGAGTTAATTTAAGTTGCTAGGCGACCAAGCAGGTCCTCCTGTTTGTTCGCTTGGCCGCCTTACAGCGACATAGTTGAAGTCGGGGTATTAAATGGCTTCTTTAGAAAAGGAGGCGAATTAATTTGGTTTTATGCGCAAAGCGGCAGTTGTAAGCCTCTGAGTTGCCGAGACTCTCATAATAAGGGCAGGGCTTGCCGCTTTTGTGATTGTTTTTGCCGTTTTCCTCTATTTCGCGGTAATGATGGGCGAGGAGTTTTTAGTTTATTGGATGTGAAGCCGGATCCGGTTTGCCGGAAGGTTGCCGTTTACGGCAAAAAGCGGCAGCCGGCGGCTTAAGATTCGTTCGGTTTAAAAAGGTTAAAGATTTTTTTGTCGTTATTTTTCATTAATGAGATCAAAACAGAGCTCTTGTTGAGCCTCGATGTGGGCCCAGAGGCGCTCTATCTGCTCTTTTTGCATCTCTATTTTTGATCTCAGCCCATCAAAGGCTGCTTTGTTGGCAGCTGCCCTGTCATAAACCTCTTCTAATAGATCCTGATTGACTGTGGCCTGCTCGAAGACTTTCTCATGGTTATCTAGATTTTTCTTTTTAAGCTCTTTTTTGTTCGAGACGGCGAGATATTCTGAGAAATTATTTGCGACCTGGTCAGTTTCTCTTAGGTTGGCTCTGTTATGTTCAAGAAGGCTCTCATTGGTGCTAATGATTTCTTCTATAAGCGTTCTGAACTCTGTATTGATTGCAGACATTTTCGCATTTATATCTAGAACAGCTTTATTGAGCCCTGAACGCTTCTCAAGGTAATCTAGCTCAGCCTTGTCGACTAAGTCTTTAATTTCTTGATGATTTAAGTCTCCATCCTCTGCTAGGTGCTGGATGATGACTTTCTTATTCCGGACTATTGCTGTGGAGGCATCGTTTAGGAGTTGCCGACTTTCATTAAACGCCGCGTTTGCAAGCTCCATGGCTACCATTGAGTTTTCTGCAATGCGAATTCGGTTTGTGTAAGCTCTGAGTTTGTTTGCGTCTACGAGCGCTTCTAGTTCGTAATACACATGAGCTACTTGATTACTTATGTTGGCAGGTTCTTTCACTTGGAGCACTTTTTTTTGGATGTGTCCAAGATGTTAAGCTTGAGTCTCCTGATTATCAATTTCTTTATTTAACAGAAGCTCAAAATCATCTGATTTTTGTGGGGCAGGACTTCCAATTTGAACGAGGGCGAGTCCGCCTGGGCCTGATGCAAGCATAAATTTTTGATTGTCGTACGCTAGGATGTAAACGCTATGCCTTGTATCTAACTGTGTTTTCTGACTAACTTTTATTAGGCTTTCTTTTTCGGAGAACTTTCCTTTGAAGCGGACTTTAATTGCCCAAACGACCATAACAAGGAGTGCTGCAACAAATAAAATTGCCGCAATCGTCCGAACAAAGTATTCAAAGGTTAGTGTTTCCAGCAAATTTTCCTAAGCGCCTCTTATTCTTTCCATGGGGCTGACGATTTCAAGAATCCGTATTCCTAGCTTGCTTCCCGAAGTCGTTACGACTTCACCCTTCGCGATCACCGTGTCATTTACCTTTATATCCATCAAATCACCAACGCTTCTATTAAGCTCAAGCACAGTACCTTGAGCCACAGCCATCAGGTCCTTCAGCTTTAGCTGGGTATTTCCCACCTCAACATTTAGTGTTATCGGTATTGATTTAACTACATTTTGATCGATACCCTGATAAGTCTCAGAAGAATCTTTCGACTCATCATTACTATCAGTTGCCTGCTCTTCTATTTCTTGTTCTTGATCTGTTTCGTTTTCGCTCATTTAGTTTTCACCTCGTAAAATGGTTTCCTCTAATTTTACCGCTACCTTATTACCTGAAATTCCTATGTCCGCCGAGAATAGTGGAAAATCGTTTACTTTTATCTCTGCCTTTTCTGGTGGATCGAAGGCTAATGTGTCTCCGACGGATAGATTCGACAACTCGTCAACAGAAATATCTAAAACTCCTCCGCTTACAAAAACCTTAAAGTCAACGTCTGAAAGCGAGCGGCTTAAACGGTTCGCCCAATTTTGATCTGCGTCGTGTGTTTGCATTCTGCTTCTGAGCAAATCTCTTTGGAGGTTGAGGCTTTGATAAGTATATATAGCATCGATGTATGCTGAGACCGAATCATCCGGTAATCTCAGCTCAAAGCGATTGACCACAACCGATTCCTCGTCCGCAGCTATGTTGGCGAAAAGCGGGTTTATATCCCTACTCATTTGAGTGATGTTTACATCACAATAGGGTGCCCACGCGTCTGTCATAGATTTAAAGATCAGCCCGCACAGGGTGTCGATTACAGCATTTTCATTAGGTGTAAAGCCACGCTCCTCGCCTACGTCAAGCGGTCTCAGTTGTCCACCATACCAGTTGTCTAGACAGCTATAGACCACCTGGGGGTGAATAACAAAAAGCGCTTCGCCCTTTAGGGGGGTCATCTCGACAACGTTCACGGAGCTCGGGGAAACAACATTGTGAATATAATCAGAATAAAGTTGAAGCTTTGGCTCCGCAACTGAAAGCCTAGCGTTGTAGTCTAGATCTTGTAGGAGCCTTGTTCTAAAAAAGCGATGAAAACGCTCATTAATCTGAGCAATCGCTACTGAGCTTGCTCCAAGATTCTCCTCATTTCTAGCAATCGAAATGACTTCTGCCTCTGGGTTGTACCCGAAGGTTTCACTTCCAAATTTTCCATCGGCGACCATGTCTTCTATGGCGCTCAGCTCTTCGGGGGATAGCAATGGCTCTTCAGATTCCGACATTGAATTGACCCTACTGGATTATTAGTTCGGTAAAATAAACCTCTTCGATCGGGGCCGAAGTAGTCTTCTCGTATTTTTCGAGGCTCTCATTTATTACAAGACGGAGTTCTTCAAGAAGTTCCTGTTGACCCTCATCTGTGTTCATAGTTTCTTCGGTAACTTTACGGAGAGATTTTAGTATACCGGCTCGAATACCTACCAAATGACGCGGGATCCATCCAGCGGTACCCTCCTCTTCATTAAACATAGTATCTTCGTCATAGTAGGTGCTCAGTCCGAGCTTGACCTGCATGATTTTTCTGGAGCCAAACAAATTTACTTGGAAGGCATCTGCAAAGGTATAGTAGCTGATGAGGAATTTCTGTTCTATCTCCGCCGTCAAGGGTTCAGGTCCTGCTGCCAGACCCTCTTCGGTCTGCTCAAGCTCTGCCTCTATTTCTTCTAGCGCTACCTCTGGATCTTCCTCCGCGGGTTTTTCGTCAAAAAAACCTGTAATAAACAGAGTTCCCACAGCGGTTCCTGCGATCAACACAAGAATCCCAATGACTATTAGGATAATCTTCAGGATTCCGCCTTTTTTCCCGCCCTCGGATTCTTCGTTATCGACCTCAGACATAGTCTATCTCCCTTATGCGTTATTTTTTCCGCTCGCTCGACGATTATACTTGGATATCGACGCGGCCGGTACTAATCAGATTAGCTAATTGCGTTTTAGATGTAATTTCCTCACCCAAATCGATCTCTATAGACTGATTATTCGAATTTTTTGGTTTATTTCGGTCATCGGGGTTTTGGTGCCTCTCTCCGATAAAAACGTCTACCGATTGATAATTTTCTAGACTCTCTTTGAGTCCCAGTTTTAATCTGGATAAGCTTTCTTGTAACAGTGCCCTTGTTGTCTCATCAGCGGCGTACAATTTTCCTTCAAGATTGCCATCACTAAATTCTAGTGCCACATTGATCTCACCCAGAGATGCTGGGTTCAACTTTAACTGTAAATTCCAGTTATTTTGTTGTATCGCGTTGATCATCCGAGATCCTAAAGCCTCTGAAAATTTTTGGATTACATTTTCTAATTGGTTTTGTTGTACTTGCTGAGCACTGGTGGTGATCTCTCGAAAGGGCGAGCGGGTTTCAGCCTTAATATCTGAAACCGTGGCTATCTCTTTAGCAGTTAACTGCTGTACCTCTTGCACCAAGATAGAAGGTTTGGTATTCGACATTGTTAATTTCTCGGCACCTTTTAAAGGGTCTATTAGATCTTCTCGAATCGAAATTTTTTCTGAAGTCTTTCGAAGTGTGTCTTTAACGAGTTTATTAGTAATCTGATCGACTGCTTTTTTTGAACCGCTTTCTAAATACCCTTTTGAGTTGAGAAATGCTTTTTCTTCTTTTAATTCCCCATTCTTTTTAATTGCAAGATCCAGCTCGGTTGAAGTTCGACTGTCTTGCACTTTAATTTGATAAGCTTGCGTTTGTTCTTGTTTCAACGATCTTTTTCCTGACGACTCTGAAACTTTCTCTGAGAGGGCAATCATCTCAGTAGATTTTTGGCCTGAAATCGTTGAATTTACAAGTGCTAGTCGCGAGTTTAATTGTTTCTCAAATGATTCAAAAACTGGGTTGTTCGTGTTGATTTTCGCTTGGTGCCCAGGCTTCGAAAATTTCTCTGGGTCAGCCTGATTTCTTTGAATAACTCGATCAATTGATGGTTCCCTTGCATTCTCTTGAGAATTTTTTTCAGGCTTCTGCACTAGCTCTTTTTGAAGAGCCTTACTCTCTAAGAGTTTAGGATCAAGTTCGTCCGTTTTTTTATCTGTGCTATCGACTTCGTTTGATGCTCCTAACCCTGAGATTTCTTTAACCCCAACCGGGTGATTTTTCTGCACTTTAGCATTGCGTGATTCGCTATCGGGTTGTTCTGGAGAGCCACCTGATTGATTTCTCATAAAATCACTAAGGCTCTTGTTTGAAATAGAGGAGCTTTGTGGGGTAAGAATTATTCTTCCGACCTCGAGGCCTCTTTCGTGCAACATTAACTTCGGCAATTCCCTGCCAATAAGGGTGAAATTTGTTGCCTCTTCTGACTTTTCTTCGCCCGTGTTCTCGCCGGCTCTTTCTAGATTCTCATTTTCCTCATGAGAAGCCTGTTCTGGGTAGCGCTCAAGCGACCCATCTGTTTTTCGCTGAGCTTTTACCTCGCCATTAAAAAAGTCATTAAAATCAGACGGTTGCTGGCCAACATCAAGGCCATTGGAATTTTTCTCTGGGCCTTTCGTGGATAGAAATACAATTTCATTATTCATCTTCGGTCACTAAATAAATCTGTCACCCAAGATAATCGCAAGTTCTGTGCCAATCTAGCTAACTAACCTTGGAAAGATTTTTCTTTTGCCCGAAACCATCTAGATTGGGTTAACTGATCACTCAGTTTTTGCTCCAGAACATTCTCGTTCTTTAGCAATGCTGCCCTGTTTTTTTCAAAGAGGGATAAATATTTTTGCTCCTCAACGCGATGTTCTGTAACCCTTGATTTTATTGTGACGCTTTGTTCTTCTAGTCTTCCTTTATGCTCTTTTGCTATCTGAACTGCCTCGTCCAGCCTCGCTATGAAAGTTTGAACTAGCCTCACTCTGTTTGCAGGAAGCATTTTTTGCGAGCCTGAGTTCAGCCCATCCATGTATTGATCCTTCATTTCAGACATTTTTTCAAGGTTAAGTTCTATGCTATTTATTTCTGCTTTCAACTGACCTAAAAGATTCTGCTCTTGCTCCAGTTTTTGGCTGGCTTTCTGTTTGAGGAAGTCCCAAAGCGCCCCTTTATCTTTAACTTTCATGAATAAGTTTCCGAAGGTCAAATATGGATTGATCTATCTTTGCTGATTCGTTCATGTCTTGTCGCAAAAATTCCATAACTTGATCTCTCTTTAATATAGCGTTATCTAACTCCGGATCAGAACCAGGTTGGTAAGCGCCTACCCTTATTAAGTCTTTATTTTCTTCATAGATCGACCACATCCGTCGAAAGTTTAGTGCAAGTTGTTGGTTCTCTTTTTCTGTTAAAAGAGGCATCAAACGAGAGACAGATCCTGATATATCTATGGCTGGGAAATGACCCGCATCCGCAAGTTCTCGGTTTAAAGCTATTTGTCCGTCTAGAGACGCCCGTGCAAGATCGACTATCGGATCGTTAAGGTCGTCGCCTTCTGCTAGAACTGTATAAATTGCTGTGATGGTTCCTTCTGAACTTTCTCCTGTTCCCGTTCTTTCTATAAGCTTTGGCAGCATGCTAAATACAGAAGATGGATAACCTTTAGAAGTGGGGGCTTCTCCAACTGCTAATCCAATCTCTCTCTGGGCATGTGCAACACGGGATAAGCTGTCGATCAGCAGCAAGACATTTTTTCCTTGTCTTCGAAAGTATTCCGCGTATGAGTGCGCCAAGTTAGTTGCTCTTAATCGAAGGAGGGGGGAATTGTCGGAGGGGGCAGCTACAACAACGGCTCTTTTTAAACCTTCGGGACCGAGAGTCATTTCAATAAATTCCTTAACCTCCCTTCCTCTTTCACCAATTAAGCCTATGACAATAACGTCTGCTACAGAAAATTTTGTCATCATCCCCAGAAGTACTGATTTCCCAACACCACTGCCAGCGATGAGCCCAATCCTTTGACCGCAACCTAAGGTAAGGAGGCTGTTAATTGCTCTGATGCCTACGTCAAATTTTTTCTCGATGGGCATTCTTCGCATGGGGTTCAGAGCCTCACTTTCGAGCGGGACCTCCTCTAATCCAAAGATACGATTACCGCTGTCAATCGCCAACCCCGTCGCATCCAGAACTCTTCCGAGGGCACTATTTCCGACCATCGCGACATCAGATGAATTTCTTACATATACTTTCGCCGCTGGTTCGATCCCCGTTGGACCTGAAAAGGACATCATCAATATGGCGTCTTCGCTGAACCCTACAATTTGAGCTTGGGACCGAGTGCCGTCGCTATTTTCGATCAAACAAATGGATCCTAGTGGAGCATTTAGCCCCGTCGCTTCAATGGTCATCCCCACAATTTTTTGAACGACGCCGTACCTTTGCGGTTCAGGAACAGTCAGCGCTTTTGAAACCAATTTAAGTTTGTGTACAGCTTGATTAATCATCTTCCTTCTCTAACGAGCTTATTTCTTTATCTTCTGCAATTGTCCCGGATTTTTTTTCTTCGTCGTCCGGCGCTAGAGTTCCCGAATCAGTCCTTTTCTCAATGAAGTTCGTGTTTTCTTCCGATGCTGCCTTGATTATTTGATCACGCAATTGTGCTGCCCTTTGATCGAAGATATCTTCTATCCCGCCATTGCCAAGACTTATTCTGACGCTTCCCAATCCCATGCTTTCGTCGGATTTAAAATCTATATGTTTGAGTCTTTGATCGTGGCGCAATTCTCTAATTGATTCTTCCCATTGTGGGTTTGCGACGATGGTGGCTGTTTTCCCGCCCTCTTCAGTTATCTCGTTAAAAACTGTCTCGACAAATTCGGATACGATAGCTCGGTTCGTTAGCAATTCAGTTTTTGCAAGCAACTCGCCTACTTTGAAAGCCAGGTTGCAGACCTCTATCGATAATTCATGGTTTGAATCTTTTGATGCAATCAAGGCTTCAAAAAACTCTAAAAGCTTCTCTTTTTCGAGTCTTGTGCTCTCCTCGTATTCGGCTTTAAGCCTTTTCTCGGTTTCAATTTTTGCGTGTTCGCGCGCCTCTTTAAGCCTTATTTCCAGTTCGCTCTCGCGTAACTGAACCATTGGCTCTTCTTCCACTATTGGCTCGGCTAAATCGTCTTCTGACTCTCCAGAGCTTTCGGGTTCAGAGCTAATTGTCTCTGTTGGCACGATTTCAACAGGAGGTTCCCAGGCCTGCCGCTCAAAACCGTTGCTTATCTCTTGAGGCCCAGCTGTTTCAAAGTTGTTTTCCCCCCTATCAATCTTTGGCCATGGGGGTTCAGGGAAAAATTGACTACTAGACAAAGTCGCCACCTTCTGGAGACGCTAGTATTAACTCTCCCTGGTCTTGGAGTTTTCTTGCCTGACGTATAATCGATTTTCTTGCTGCATCGACAACCGAGATTGCTAGTGGTGGCATTATATCCATCTCGTCTTGGAACATCTCAGCCTTGTTCTTCGACATATTGCCCTTGAACTTGTCAAGCAGCAATTCGTCTGCGCCTTTCAGGGCAGTTCTTAGCTCTTCTTCATCGAAGTTATTAATCATTGTTTGAATGTCTCTGTCGGCCAGATCAACAAGGTTTTCGAAATCAAACATATTGTCTTCAATGGCTGTAACTAAGTCTTCGTCTGCACTTCTCATTAATTCAAAAATATCAACAGCATCTTCCGACCGAGTTTTATCCATGATTTTAGCTGCGACTCTGAGTCCTCCTAATTGCGCCGCAGATATCGAAGTTGATTCAGAGAATCGGGTTTGCATTACCTCTTCCAATTGGTGCAATGCTGAATCAGAAATTGTGTCTAGAGTGGCGAGTCTTCCCACAACAGAGGCTTTATTTTCGTTGTTCAGATAGGACAGAACGTCTGCAGCGGTTCTCTCGTCCAGCATAGCGAGTATCGTCGCAATTACCTGAGGATGCTCATCCCCGACCATGTCCGCTATTGCTCGAGGGGGCATCCAGTCAAGCATCTCAAGCCCAGAAGATCGCGCCGTTGGATCGACTTTTGCGAGAACTGTAGCGGCCTTGGATTCTCCAACTGCCTCCATTAGAACGCTCCGAACGTATCCCGAGCCTGCTAAGCCCAAGTCAGTTAGTTCTTGGAGTGATTCGAGAAATTCATCGACAACAGCGACTACAATCGGTTGAGGCACATCACTTACGCGTGTCATTGCCCTTGAGACAGCAGTGACTTGCGTCGGAGATAGTGTTTTCATTACCGCTGCGGCTCCAGTCTGCTCTAAGAGGAACATTACGATTGCTGCCTTCTCGGTAGTGGTCATGGAATTGAAGGCTAGCAGGTATTCTTCCGAGAGGCCCGATTCCGAAGTTTCTATTTCTGACATTGAAATCTCCTTTTGTCCTTTATATTTCTTCCGCTATCCAACGTTTAAGTAAATTAGAAACCCTTCCTACATCATCTTTAACCAAGAATCGCATCAGCGCTACTTTTTGATCATAAGGCTGCGAGGTGTCAAGGTATTCCGCGGGTATACCTACAGCCTTTGGTTTCAATCTAGCAGTTACATCTTGTATTGTTTCTACATCGCCCATCTCTACTAATTGTCGCTCCTCATCCGAGATCCCGTCTGGGTCGCCTATTTCCATAGGAACTTCCAGAGCATCTCGAGCCTGCATTGATTTAATAAAAGGCCTAGCAATAAACACATAAACAAAGAATAGTATTCCAAAGACGGCTGCTATTCGGACGAAACCGTCAAGTTTGTCAGGTTCTAAGTACCATGGGTCGTCTAGTTCTTCAACAGGACGAGCAAATTTCGATGCTACAACTGTAACGACATCACCTCGACTCTCATTGTAACCCACAGCTCCTCGAACGATGTCTTCAATTCTTGCTAAATCTTGATCCAATTTAATTTTATCAGTTTGTTCTTCCTCTCCCACATAAGCATTTTCGTTCACTACAACCGCTACTGAGATTCTCTCTATGCTGCCAACTTGTTGTTTTACATATCTGATCTCTCGGTCGATCTCATAGTTTCTAGTAGTGGAACTGCTAGAAACATCGTCGGCTTGATTTTGTCGAGAGTCGATGGTTGACGTTGTCTGAGTAAATGCTGGACTTTCAGGTGCTTCATTGCTGAATCCCCCTGGGACTCCAGCGGCTTCTGGCTGACTATCTTTTTCTAATTGGAGTGATTCAGAGCGCGTTCGAGGCCCATTCCCTTCACGATCATATTCCTCAAATGTCGACTCAACCTCAGTGAAATTGACAGACACATTAACTTCAGTCCTTACATTGCCTAACCCCACAATAGCTGACAGCATTTGTTGAATTCGTTGCTGGTAATTTGCCTCCACGGAGGTCCTATGCTCGGTCTGGGCTGTCGTTAGAGCCAGCGCAGAGTCTCCATCGGTGTCTGTTAGAAGCTGTCCCATATTGTCAACAACCGTTACGTTTTCTCTGCTAAGGTAAGGTATGCTTGAAGAAACTAAATGAACAATCGCGTTTATTTGCGACTTTGAGACGACTCTCCCAGGATAAGGTTTCACTACAACTGAAGCTTTAGAGGGGGTTTGATTTCTCACGAAGACACTTTGCTGAGATTCTGCTATGTGAACTCTCGCGTTGCTTATAGTTGAAATCTCACCAATTGATTTAGCAAGCTCGTTTTCCATTGCAGCTCTGTAACTCACTTGCTCCATAAATCGGCTGGTAGTCAGAGAGCCCTGTTCAACCAGTGAGCCAAGGCTACCTAAAGAAGCTGCTTTTGGGATATTTTGAGACGCTAGAAGCATCCGAGCCTCGTGATATCTGTCGTTTTCGACCAAGACTTCTCCGCTGCTAATGTCAATACGTGTGTTATACCCACTGTTGCTAAGGAGCTGGTAAGCAGTTTGTCTGTCGCTCTCGGTCATTCCTGGATAAACCGGCCGTTGCCCCGGAGCGCTGATCCAGAGATAGAAAAGAACGCAAACCAAAATAGCTACACCACCGATTATCGCTGGCAATGCTCTTTTAACTGCTGGCTGCTCGACGAAGCGAGAAACGGGATTTTGACTCTCTGCAACGCTATTGCCTTCGTTTAGACTACTTTCCTCCGCAGGAAGGTTCTGCGTTTCTTGGGAAGAGTCGGTATTGGTTTCCGATTCTAAATTTCTTTGATCAAGTGCTAATTCGGACATAGTTTTTTTTCCATTTTAACTTTTCTACGCTTACACAGGCATGTTCATTATGTCGTCATAAGCTTTAAGAACTTTGTTCCTAACTTGCAGTGTCGACTCAAAAGCCAAAGAGGATTTCTGCATTGAGAGTACTACTTCCGTTAACGGAACATCCTCGCCTCGTTCATATGCCTCTTTAATGGTTTTACTTTCCATTTGAGTATTACTGACTGCCTGGAGGGCTTTAGCAGCTATAGCTGGATAATCTATTGAATTCTTTGGCTGCAGCTGAATATTTGGCGCGCTAGTGTCTTCGTTTCGAAGCGCCTTCAGTTTTTGTTTGTGACTTTCTACTTGTTGCATCAAAGAGGTGACAGATGATTCATAGTTGGTTTTAATCATTGGAGTGCTCCTAAATTTCTCCCATCCGGCGCCTAGGAATATCTATTCCTCGCTCCCGCATCTTGGCTACCTTATATCTCAGAGTTCTCTCGCTGATACCGAGAACAGATGCAGCTTCCTTTCGAGTTCTCGCAGTTTTCAGCGTCTGGGAGATAACTCTAAATTCGTTCGCGTCCATAGCGCTTTGGAGACCCTCTCCAAATTGTTCCGAGGGAGAACGCTCTCTTTTTTCAACGAACGTGTGCGGGTTTCTTAAGCTTTGATTTGCACCGGGTACGATCGTGTGTGAGGTTTCGATGGAAGTCTCAGTGTGACTCTCGTGGATTGGCTCATCAAAGAATAAATGTTCTGCAGATATAGCTTCTCCGTTCGACAGCACCATTGCTCTCTGTACGACGTTCTCGAGTTCTCGAACATTTCCAGGCCATCCGTAGTTTAAGAGTTTCCCCAAAGCTTCAGGAGAAACTGATAGTTCTCCTCTTTTATCCCCGTATTTCATTAAGAAAAAGTTCGCGAGCGGCAGAATGTCGTCTGTTCGCTCGCGCAAGGGGGGAACATTAATTCGAAAAGTGCTTAATCGAAAATAGAGATCTTCTCTGAAACTTCCTATTCTAATAGCTTGCCTTAAATCTCTGTTTGTCGCTGCTAGGATCCTTGTATTAATAGACCGAGGCTCGGGGCTTCCAACCGGTGTGATTTCTTTTTCTTGCAGTGCTCTTAGCAACTTAGCTTGAACAGGCAGTGGCAATTCTCCAACTTCGTCTAAAAATAACGTGCCCGTTTCAGCCTGTTCAAAGAACCCTACCGCATTTTTTGTTGCCCCAGTAAACGCTCCTTTTGAATGTCCAAAAAGCAAGCTCTCCGCAAGTGTTTCAGGTAGAGCCGCGCAATTTACTGGGATGAAGGGACCAGTTCTTCGAGGTGAAAAATCATGTGCAAGTCTGGCGAGCACCTCTTTACCTGACCCAGTTGGGCCATTCATCAGAGCGTTTACTTCAGATGCTCCCACTCTTTCCACTAGAGCAAGTAAATGTTGGGAAGTTTCGTCAACGAAAACATAAGAATCATTTTTTACGAGGCTTACACCTGCGTTCGTCGCAATCTTTTCCCATCTTTTTTCAGTATCTTGTCCTTGACACAAAACGTCATCAAAGCCTTTCCTTATGGCCTCGATGCCCATATCCAATTGGTTGCTATTAACTCTAAGAATCAAGAAAACTTTTATCGGCAAAGAGCGTCTAAAATTTATCGCTGCTTCTACCGAAGCGAAACTGTCAGCTGAGATCACCAATACAACGGGCCCCGTTAGACTTGCCCAGGCTTGGTCTGGTGAATGAATGCTTATTGGTCGGGGAGCAAGACCCAAGACCTTCAAAACGGATACGAGTTTCCCATCGATAGGCGCAGTGTTGTCCCAAATAATATTCATCTGTTGCATGTTCTGCATAAGTAAAACACCTGTTTGATTTGCCTATTAGCTATAGCAAAGGACGTGCCAGTTTTAAAAAAATAACTAAATCAATAGGTTAGGGTTTTTTCGGCAGGACTATTCCCTTAAAGCGGCAGATATCGTCGGAATTTCGACAGACAAGTCGATTTAGGAGATTCGATACTTTTTAATTCTATCTATCAAAGTAGTGCGCTGAACCTTCAACAATTTAGCGCAAACGGAGACATTGCCATTAACTTCTGAAAGGGTTCTTGAGATCATTTCTTGCTCGATGCGATTTAAGGTTTCTTTGAGTGAGAGATCTTTGGTGCCGATTGGTTCGATCCCCCGAGCAGCCATAACAATAGATTCTAGCTCGTTTGTCTCGCCCTCATCATCTTTTATTGAGCCAGGAAGAATTTCGTGAAGTCCCACCGGCAGCATTGACGCTTCAACACTTTCTAGCGATAGACTTTCTCCCGGATACAAAACAGACAAGCGGTGGACGAAGTTTGATAGCTCTCTTATATTTCCCGGCCATTCGTATTCACAAAGCTGTCGCACAAATTCAGGGTTGAAGGAGACCTTCTTTTCTTTTTGCTTGAATATCTCTGAGAAATATTCAATGAATAAAGGTATTTCCTCTGCTCTGTCCGCAAGAGATGGCATCTGAATTGGGACCACGTTTAACCGAAAAAAAAGATCTGCCCGAAAATGTTCCTCTTCAATTTCCTTTTCTATAGATCTATGGGTCGCCGAAATAATTCGGACATCAACAGGAACAGAAGAATTAGATCCTACCGGATCTACAACACGTTCCTGCAAAACTCGAAGCAATTTTACCTGCATATCTATCGGCATATCTCCGATTTCGTCTAGGAACAGTGTTCCCCGATGCGCGGCTACTATTTTTCCGATCCGGTCAGAAATTGCGCCAGTAAAAGCTCCCTTTTTGTGACCAAAAAGTTCGCTTTCCAAAAGTTCCCGAGGAATAGCACCGCAGTTGACCGCAACAAAGTTGCCTTCTTTTCTTAAAGAGGATTCATGGATTTTCTGCGCAATGATCTCCTTACCAGCGCCACTTGGCCCCGACACAAGAACGCTTACGTCGGATTTGGATACTTTCTCAACTAAATCCAGTAACTTTTTAGTCGCTGGGCTTTTTCCAAAAATAGGTTGCATTTTTGTAATTTTATCCCATAGTTTTCGATTGTCCTATAAGAAATGGATTTCCTGAAAATATCTACGAACCAATTTCAGGTAAGTCGGTCTATTTAATGCGGTTTGATTCGAATCGGTCTGGAAAAATTGTTCCTTATTTTTGTTATTATGAATAGTAGAAGCTGCGCGGAATTTCCCGGTTATTATGCAAAATAAAACTGATCAGTTTTGGATGAGCATCGCTATTGAGCTTGCGAAGCAAGCCGGAGAGAGTGGCGAAGTCCCGGTAGGGGCTGTTCTAATTTTAGACGACAAAATGATTGGTAAAGGAAGAAACCAATCTATAGAGCTCAATGACCCTTCTGCTCACGCCGAAATACAAGCGCTCAGGGAAGCTGGTTCGAAGATCGGGAATTACCGGCTAAATCGTTCGAAAATTTATGTGACAATTGAGCCCTGCACTATGTGTATTGGGGCATTGGTCCACGCGAGAATCGAAAAACTTATATTTGGTGCAAGAGAGCCAAAGTCGGGAGCAGTTTCATATCCTAATGATATCCGAGAAAAAAATAGCTTTAACCATAGATTTAAAGTTATTGAAGGTGTTCTTGAGGATGAATGCTCGCAACTAATGAGAAATTTCTTCCGAGCACGTCGGAACAACCAATGCTAGTTTTAGTTGGGCCTAGGGCTTTCTCCAAATTTCGTCTCGAATTTATCAACCGTTCTCTTGATGTCCTTCAAAATGGTCTTCGGTTAGATGATGCGCACTTCTTTTATCTTGTGAATTTGAGTTCGACACTTGACAAAGAGGAGGTTAAAAACCTGTGTTCTCTTCTTCAGTCCAGTGGAAACCTTCTTATCAAAAAAGATTCTGAATCAAATTTGACATTTGTTTTGCCGAGAAAAGGAACCGTGTCGCCGTGGTCATCAAAAGCAACCGAAATAGCTAAACTTTGCGGGTTTGAAAGAGTTTTACGTATTGAGCGAGGCATTTACTATCGTTCCTCGTCTCTGCTTTCAGATCAGTCGAAGGCTGTCATTTTCGATAAAATGACCGAGCAAGTTTTAGAAGCGTCAGATATAGATTCCTATTTTGAAAAGCCTCCTAGAAGATCGATACAAATTTTAGAGCTCAATAAAATTGGGAGATCTGCGATCGAAGATCTTAATGAGACTATTGGCTTGTCGCTAGATGCTAGCGATATAGATCGCTTGGAGAATTTCTACTTAAAGGAAGGGAGAGATCCAACAGATGCTGAAATAGTTATGTTTGCCCAAATCAACTCAGAACATTGTCGGCATAAAATTTTCAATGCGGAGCTTTCTCTAGGTCAGGGTAACAATGCCCCATCAATGATGCAGCTAATTCGAAACACCAAAGAAGTCACGAAGGGAGAGGGAGTTCTGTCAGCATATAAAGATAATGCTGCCATCATCAATGGGAGTGCCGGAGTAAGGTTTTATCCTGATGTTCAAACTGGCGAATATAAACTTACAAACGAAGAGATAAATATAGCTATAAAGGTAGAAACTCATAATCACCCCACGGCTATCTCTCCTTTTCAGGGAGCCGCTACGGGCTCCGGGGGAGAAATTCGAGATGAGGCAGCTGTGGGTCGCGGCGCCAGACCAAAGGCGGGGATGACGGGTTTTTCTTTGTCTAACCTCCGAATACCATCGCAAATCTTGCCATGGGAGATTGACTATGGTCACCCTTCGAGGATTTCCTCTGCCTTAGAAATCATTCTTGAGGCCCCTATTGGAGCCGCTGCTTTTAATAACGAATTTGGAAGACCTAATATTGCTGGTTATTTGCGGACTTTTGAGAGCTGTATTGGCGAAGTCGTTAGGGGCTACCACAAGCCGATTATGGTAGCTGGTGGTTTTGGGAATGTGAGGTCAGATCAAGTAAATAAACGAAAATTCGGCGCGGGAGATCTTATTGTTTTGCTTGGTGGTCCGTCAATGCTAATCGGCTTGGGTGGGGGAGGCGCATCCTCTTCGGTTGGAAGCGAGAAATCAAAAGAACTAGACTTTTCTAGCGTTCAGCGCTCAAACCCTGAGATGCAAAGACGCTGCCAAGAAGTCATCGATTGTTGTTGGCAAATGGGGAAACGAAACCCGATTTTGTCTATACATGATGTTGGTGCTGGGGGATTGTCTAATGCTGTTCCCGAAATTCTCCATGATAGCGAAGTCGGCGGGAAGATCGATCTGAGATCAATTCCAACCGATGACCACTCTTTGAGTCCGATGGAGATTTGGTGTAACGAAGCTCAAGAAAGATAT
>CACFLG010000017.1 GCA_902567095.1 uncultured OM182 clade bacterium | reverse complement strand
TTTTACAACGAGGACGGATACGGCACAAATTTAGTCATGCGAGGAACAGACATGGTTGCTCTTAAAGCTATTTTTGAGGAGGTGCATCAAATGATTTTGAGTTTTGGAGTGGAACCGATCCAAGAGTAAGCTAAAACAATCTTTGTTGGTGGTCTCTCTTCGATCGCCTTGGCAATCATCTATTGAGTAGTTTGGAGTAGATTTATGAATTGGTGGTTAAAAAAATGCCTTTATCGTCTAGCCCATCTAATAATGGGCATTGTGATCAAAAGAATTAATGTACCGGAGCCTGAATTGATGACGGGTGATGGCAGCATTAAAAAGTTGCCAGCTCAGCTAAAAAAATCAAACGTTCGTAGGGTTTTAATAGTCACCGACAAAGGAATTTCGGGTCTTGGTTTAACTTCAGGCCTTATCGCTGAGCTAGAGAATATGGATATCCTCGTGACTGTGTTCGACGGTGTGCAGGCGAATCCGACTATTCAAAACATTGAAGATGGCGTAAAGATATATTCGCGTGCCCGCTGTGAAGGGATTATCGCGTTTGGAGGAGGGTCCCCGATTGACTGCGCTAAGCTGATCGGAGCAAGGGTGAGCAATTTTGAAAGATCTTCGGCGCAAATGCGTGGCGGCTTTAAAATACCTAAAAAATTGCCTCCCTTGTATGCGGTTCCTACCACTGCAGGAACTGGCTCTGAATGTACGCTGGCTGCCGTGGTCACTGATCCCGAAAATCGTGAAAAATTTAGCGTTGCAAGTCCCCATATTGTGCCACTCTCAGCGGTCTTGGATCCCGAGCTAATGATCTCTTTGCCTCCTCACATTACAGCGCATACAGGCATGGATGCGCTCACTCATGCCGTGGAAGCATACATCGGAAAAATCGGCACATCTTACACCGACGCTCAAGCGGAGAAGGCCGTCAAAATTATTTTTGAAGATCTTGAAGTAGTATTTAAGAACGGTAAGGACGTGCAGCGACGCGCCAATATGGCTTTGGCATCTTATTGCGCTGGTCTAGCTTTTACTCGGGCGCTGGTTGGCTATGTTCATGCGATTGCTCACAATTTAGGCGGCCTCTATGGTGTTCCCCACGGTAAAGCAAATGCAATCGTGCTTCCCTATATTCTTGAATTTTCGAGAGAAGCTTGCCAAGTAAGACTCGCTAGATTGGCCGTGGTTGCAAAGCTCGGTGATAGCTCCGAGCCAGAAAATGAACTTTCCCTTCGTTTCATCGAGAAAATAAAAGCCATGAATGCAGATATGGGCATTCCCTCAAAAGTGGATGAACTTAAAGAGGCGGATATTGCTCTTATTGCCCGCAGAGCCCTCCGGGAAGGTAATCCGGGATATCCTGTCCCAAAGCTAATGAATCAAAGAGACTGCGAGAATATTTTGATGCGCCTGCTCCCTTAAATTGAGAATGACTAATTTCTTTCATGCATTAGTATATTTTGGGCTCCGCTTTTCAACAAACGCTCTCATTCCTTCTTTTGCATCCTCAGTCTTGGAGCACATCAGTTGGTTTCGGTTTTCCAATGCCATCGCTGCTTCCAATCCTGCCGCGTCAATAGCCATGTTTAGCCCTTCTTTAGTGAGCCGAAGACCCATTGGCGAGGTTGCGAGCATTTCGTCGATGTAGGTTTCGGCAGCCTTCTCTAAGTCTTGGTCTGGAACAACCTCGGACACCAAGTTTGTTGAAAGCGCTCGTTCGGCATTAATAAACCGCCCGGTAAGCATAAGCTCCGAAGCAACGGATGTCCCGACAAGTCTTGGAAGAAAATAACTGGATCCCATGTCACAAGCAGATAATCCTATTCGAATATAAGCCGCGTTCATCTTTGAACTCTCGCCCGCGATCCGAATGTCAGATGCTAAAACAAAAGAGAAGCCCCCACCGCAGGCTGGTCCATGAACAAGGGAAATTATTGGCTGAGGGCAGCGGCGCATGCGGATGTATACTTCGGCGAGGTAGCCCTGGAACCCCATGCCTCCTGAAAAAGGCTGTTCGTAGGTTCGGGCTTGAGAGGCTTTAATATCCAAACCAGCACAAAAACCTCTGCCCGCGCCGCGAAGCACGACAATTCGAGTTGAATCGTTCTCCATTAAATTGCCAAAGTAGTCTCGAAGTTCGGTGACCATAGGGGTGGTTATGGCATTCAGACTTTCCGGTCTATTCAACGTAACCCAATCTACTTGATCTTTTGTTTCAACGATAATGTTTTCGTAATCCGACACTGATTGCTCCTCCTAAATACTTGGCTCTTCTTGAAATTAACGCCTGATCCTATCTAGGGGTCAACTATAAACCATGTCTCTGAAAAAATTCTTTAGATCTGTCACGAACCGAAGGTTTAAGTCTTAGATTTTTGATTATCTTTAATAAACGGTTCGTGGTATATCACTGACTAAGATAATTTTTTTAGTTTCAGGATGCTTTCGTGTTTCTTCGTTCCATGACGTTCTTTGTGGTTTTACTCCTTTTTCATCTGCTGTTTTTCGCGTATCCGGTAATTCGAATTTGCGATTGGTTAGGTCTTAGTTCTGTGACTTCGCTGGGTATCTTTTTACCTCTTTTCTTCAGCCAGGTTATAAGTCGTCTAATTCTTCGTAAATCAGCTAAAAAATTTATTTGGATTAGATACGCGGCAGATTTTTTTCTAGGCCTTAGTCCATTTCTAATGTTCAGCGTCGTATTATTCGAATTTGCAATTTTCTTCCAGCAATTCAATGAGGGGCTTGCTGCTAAATTCTCTATAGCGCTTTCGCTGTTAATTGGGCTTTGGGGGCTTTTTTCTGCGGTGGTTCCGAGAGTTAAAACAATTCAGCTGAGGACCGAAAAAATCGAAAACGATTTTGATTTTGTCCAAATCTCGGACGTACACATTGGGTCTCGATCCAGAGTATTTCTTGAGCGCTTGGTTGAAAAAATTAACAGGCTGGATCCAAAATTTCTGTGTATTACTGGCGACTTCATTGATGCGACTGGGGTTAATAGATCAGAACTTGTCTCACTTCAGAAACTCGATTGCCCGATTTTTTTCTCTATCGGAAATCATGAGCGTTATGAAGATCTAGATAAAATCCTAGAACGATTAGCTTCGCTTGGAGTCACTATCTTGCGTTCTGAACTTGCTCATCCTAGCAAGGATATTCAATTGATTGGAATTGATGATCAGGAAGATGTTAAACAGGTTGATACTGAGCTCAAAAAGATCAATTTTTCGCAGGACGTCTTTACGATTTTAATGTACCACCGACCTAAGGGATTTGAAGATGCTGAAAAGGCGGGCATCGATTTGATGCTCAGCGGCCACACTCACAAAGGACAAGTTTTCCCGTTTAATCTTGTAGTCAAAAAGGTCTTTCGGTACGTGTCGGGCTTACATCGCTTGGGTGGTTCCTTGTTATATGTTTCCCAAGGGACAGGCACTTGGGGGCCTGTTATGAGAGTTGGCTCTTTTTCAGAAATCACGCTGTTTGAGGTAAAGAATGAGCCGAAAACTGCTTAAAAGACACTCTCTACTTCATTTTTTCTGTTCGGTAAAATAAAAAGAAACACCAAGTAGAGAAAGCCGTCATAAGGTGCCATGCCGCGTGAGCTTGAAATATTGAATCGGGGTCACAAAGAGGGTGCCCCGGTTTGCCTGTTTCCCAGATAATAAAAGCCAAAAAGTAGCTTGCCATTCCAAGCCAGAACCAGGGACGGTAAGTCCTCTCGGACTTGGCTGGTTGTTTCGAAAAAATAGCAGGGACCCAAAAGAAAACAACCCACCAATAGTTTTCGGGAGTTTGCAGCATATCGATTGGTGTTATTCCAAAAGCGGCTGCGACTACGAATCCAATAAATCCTGACACCCAACGGAGCGTTGGGGACCAAAAACGGTGCAAAGTTTCACTGATTACCCATAGAACGATTGAGAGACCGAACAAGTCTAGGTTGATCCCCATCCCCTCACCGAATAGAGCACGGCTAAACGCATAAGCGAAAATTAGGACGGAGTATGCAAGAAAAAACTGTTTTCGTGTCCAGTCGGCAAGTTGAGACACGTTTATCAGCCACGGGAGAACAATGTACATTACCATGCTCAAATTGTCTGCCCAGGCCCCCCAAGCAGTGTGAGTGCCATGCATCAGCAGAGAACCTGGCCCCAGCCATATCGACACACTCGCGTAGAGCAGTGCAATGCTATTAAAGCCATGGAAATTAGAAGCCTCCTTTTTCTGAAGCTGATCTCTTCCTAAAATCCATAGCATAAGGAGCCCAGCGACCATAAACCCGATGTTGCTCAATGCATTGATAGGTTCATGAAATAATCCGGCCGCGACCCTCTCACACCATCTAGAAATTTCGCCTATACCCTGTTCCCAGCTTGCTGGTTCTCCCCATCCATTCGCTCCGATAAAGATGTAGAGAATAAAGAAAATTACTACAGTCCCAAGTCCAATCAAGAATGGTGTTTGTGTTTCTAGGGCCGCAACTAAAGAAAGGCGCCGCATAAATTTCTACTGTTTTTTTATTGAGAGGTACAAGTATATGACGAGTAATACACAAATAGACATAAAAAGTATGACCTCGGTTATGATGTTTCTAAAAACTAAGGGTGTTCTATGCAGTCTTGTACTATCGACGAGTTATTGCCTAAAAAAAATATCACCGAGCTTAAAAAACGCATCAGTGAGACCATCTGGTCTGATTCGATTGGCGAAGATACCTGGGATTATGGGGTGCCTTTGTCTTGGCTTCGAAAAATGGCTGATTTTTGGGTCAACGAATGGGATTGGGATGGTGTCTCGGAAGAAATGGACCGTTGGCCGCACAAAATCTCGATGATAGATGGCCTGCCCATACATTTCATTCACGCGGAGGCCAAAGATCTAGAGGCACCGGCGATTATTTTGTCTCACGGTTGGCCGTGGACTTTTTGGGATTTCCGAGATGTTATCGGACCATTGTCTCGGCCGGATGAATTTGGGTTCAATGGGCAACAGGCCTTTAATGTGGTGGTTCCGTCGCTTCCCGGATTCGGTTTTTCTGCACCTCTTAGAAAGGCCGGAGTCGATGTTTCTAAAATTGCGAGTATATGGGTCGAGCTAATGACAGAGCAGTTGGGCTATCAAAAGTTTTGTGCGTTTGGAGGGGATTGGGGTTCATTGGTGACGGCGCATTTAGCCCACGCTCATCCAGAAAAGTTAATCGGTGCTCATTTAGGACTGGCTGTGATCCCAGGCCTCGACCGACGGTCTCTCTCGGAAAATGACTTTGATGAAACAGAAAAATGGATGATAGAAAGAAACGCGGAAAGCTTGCCCCATATTACTAGTCATCTTGCAGTCCATCTCCAGGATCCTCAAACCATCGGTTATGCCTTAACCGATTCTCCGATGGGCATGGCGGCGTGGATTTGGGAAAGACGCAGAAATTGGAGTGACTGTGATGGCGACATAGAAAAAGCGTTCGAAAAAGAGCATCTTTGTACTACGGCAGCATTGTTCTGGTGCACTAAAACTATAAATTCTTCTTTGAGGTTGTATCACGAGCATTTCAAGAAAAGTTGGCCTATGGTCAATGACAGAATGCCTGTCCTCTCAGCACCTACGGGCCTTGCTGTTTTTCCAAAAGACGTTGTTCATCTCCCAAAAAAGGTTCTCGAGCGCCACTGTAATCTTCATCATTATGCGGTGTTATCTAAAGGCGGTCACTTTGGTCCTGCAGAAGTTCCAGGGGAGTTAGTGGAAGAAATCAGGAAGTTCTTTGTCCCTCTGATATGAACAATATTTTTCTATTCTGTCCACTTAAGGGCAATATAACGGTGTTAATATACCGAGAGAAGAAGGAGAGATTAATAATGGTAAAAAAAGGCAACGCGACGCCGACTTCGCACATTTATTTTTCGCAGCGGCTTCGTTTGCATTATCTTGATTGGGGTAATCCTGAAGCGCCTCCCTTATTGTTGGTGCATGGACATAGGGACCATTGTCATAATTGGGATTGGGTTGCTGAGGCGTTAAGAGATGAGTATCACATAGTGGCGCCTGATTTCAGGGGGCATGGCGACTCCGCTTGGGTTTACGGTGCAGCATACAGTCACGGTGAGTATATATATGATTTGGCGCAGTTGATTCATCAGTTAGAGTTATCCCCAGTAACGATCATTGCTCATTCGTTAGGAGGAAGTGTTGCGCTTCGATATGCAGGCATTTATCCCGAAAATATCCATAAGATGATAGTTATTGAAGGAACGGGTGGGCCTCCTGTAGAACTTGAGAATATGCCGCTCCACGACCGTCTGAGGCAGTGGATTGAGAGTACGCGGAGCATTTCGGGCCGCACCCCGAAACGTTATAAAAACTTAGAAGATGCTTATCAGCGAATGCACGAAGCAAACAGTCATTTGCGAGAAGATCAAGCAAGAAATCTGACCATTCATGGAACTAACCAAAATGAGGACGGCACGTATAGCTGGAAATTCGATAATTATACTCACGTTATGTCTCCATTCGGAATTGATCGATCAGACTCCCATGAACTCTGGAAAAGAATAGATAAGCCAGTTTTGCTAGTTAGTGGAAAGGAATCCTGGATGTCGGCCGCGAAAAAAGAGGATCCAGCGAATTATTTCCCTAACGCAAGTCATGTTCAAATAGAGGACGCTGGACATTGGTTACACCATGATCAGCTGGATACTTTCTTAAAAGTAGTCAGAGATTTTTTGGGCTAATTAAAGAGCTAATTCAGGGTCGAACCAATTCAATAAGGAATCGTGTTCATTTCTAGCATAGGTGTGTCCAAGACCATTTTTTATTTTCAGGACAACCTCGACTTTTGCAGTCTCAAGTTCGGATTTAGTTAAGTAGGCAGTCTCTACTGGAAACATCTTGTCCTCAGTGCCATGCACCAAAAATACTGGCCGATCAGTTGCAAGTGTATCGTCGTTCATTTCGGCAAGCGAAGCAGGCATGATTCCGGAAAATGCAGCAATGTGGGTAAAGGGAGTGCTTTTTCTAAGACCTGCAAGCATCGAAAAAGTTGCACCATCTGACATTCCAGTAATCAGGATTTTTTCTGAGTTTATTGAGCTGATTTCAGATAAATTATTAATCGCCTCTAAAATTTTTAAAAGGTCCTCCCGAACATTCTCTAGTGACCATGTTTGTTCAGTTGACGTAGGGCAGAGCAATAGAAAACTGCGCGATCTCGCTTCTTTTAACCAGTTCCATAAAAAGTCAGCCCCATGGCCTGAGCTACCGTGAAGAGCAACGACAAGAGGGAGAGATATTTTTTGGCTTTTATTCTCAGGAATATAAAAGCTGAAACCGCCTCTCTCACCCGGTTGATTATTACGATGCCGGATTCCTCTTTCTTCACCCCGATTTTCCGCAGCGAGCTCTCTAATAAGCTCTGGGTCATCTTGCCTCTTTTTCTCAAGGAAGAACTGACTAACTGGCTGGAAGATTTTTGATAACGGATAAAGTTTTTCCTGAGCTCGGCAATACGAGCTTAGGCCTTCTTGAAGGTCTTGGAACTGCGTTCCTTGAAAATTTCTTATTACGCGAGAGCACAATTCGGAAATGCCTAGTAATTGAGCCTTCAAGATATCTAGTTCTTTTGGCACGCTAATTTCGATAAGATTCTTGGAGGAATCTTCCAGAGCTAGTTTCGAACTCTCAAAGTCTTTTTTGTGATGAGCTATATTCATCAGCTTTTTAAAAGATGACCCATGTTCAAGCACTCGCATGACATTGAGAAGAGCTGCTAAGACGTTTCCAATACTGTCAAAAATTTGCTTGTCTGAATCTGACATTTAATGCTCTGTGTTAAGCGTTTTTTAGGACACTATAAGACAATGAGTCTAGAAAAAGGAATAGGATATACCTACTACTTGCCTGCTCCATGTAAGGAAGAGGTCAAAGTAGTCTATGCGGACGATGACATTGTGCTGGTTGATAAACCGGCCGGGCTCCTCAGCGTGCCGGGCCGAATTCTCAAAGACAGCGCGTTTCAAAGATTGCTCTACGAGTTTCCCGATTTGTCTGTTGTTCATAGGTTAGACCTCGACACTTCGGGATTAATGGTTTTCGCCAATTCGAGGACGGCGGTAACCAAGCTTAATCGGCAGTTTCGGGAACGATCGATCGCTAAGACATATGAAGCCCTAGTTTTTGGAAGGGTCTCTAAGTATTCTGGACGGATTGAACTTCCGATTGGTCCTGACCCACACAACCGGCCTTTGCGACGCGTTGATTTTGAGAAAGGAAAGCAGTCTCTAACCCTTTTCGAGCTGATTAAAGCGGGGGAGGGCCGCAGTCGTCTGAGACTGAAACCAATTACGGGCCGGAGTCATCAGCTTAGGATTCATCTCATGGCAATAGGACATCCGATACTTGGCTGCGATTTGTATGCCCATCCATCAGCTTTGTCCGCTAGCGAGAGGCTGTGTTTGCATGCTAAAAGCTTAGTTCTGGAACATCCGAGCTCGAAGAAAAAAGTTGAATTTTTCTCTGAGGTTCCTTTCTAATATCAACACAATTACTTCCGACGAGGGATCTTTTCATGATTACAGGTTCGTGTCTCTGTGGACAAGTGTCTTATCAAATGGACGAGTCAAAGTCAGGTAGCGCCTTTCACTGCCACTGCTCAGATTGTAAAAAAGTCACTGGATCAGGGAAGGCCACTGTCGTAGAGGTTTCGGAGAAAGACATCGAAATCTCCGGAAATTTCCAGACTTTTGAAAAATTAGGGAGTGACGGGTCTCATGTTAAGAGAGCCTTTTGCCCCATTTGTGGATCCCAATTGTTTACCTTTGTTCTCGAGAACGAAGGGGCTCTTTTTGTCAAAGCCGGCACTATGGATGATTCCGATTGGGTAAGACCTGTTGCGTCATGTTGGGCAGCCTCAGTCTCTCCGTGGTCTCCGGCTGACGAAACCACAAAAACTTATGCAGGCAATCCTCTTTCAGCGTAAGGATTAAGGTTTTTCTGCTATCACAAGCGCGCGGGTGGGGGCTGGATATCCCTCCACTGTTTTGTTTTCGTCTTTGGGATCTAGAAAGTCCGATAATGACTGAAAGTCCATCCATTCTGTGGATCTCTGCTCTTTTGTCGAGGTAGTGGTTACATCGACCACCTCGATCTGGCTGAAGCCAGATCTCTGCAACATAATTTGCAAAACCTTTTTTGAGGGAATAAACCAGACATTAGACATCTTGGCGTATGTGTCTTCCGGCATAAGTATTTCCCGGTTTTCTTTTTCGGGAAGGATAAGAGTCTCGAGCACTAGCTTCCCCTTCGGTTTGAGGAAGCTGAGTAGCTCTTTTAATTGATCTATAGGTGAGCGGCGGTGATACAAAACGCCAAGACAAAATACCACGTCAAAAACTTTGAAGGCAGGTAGGTGTTCACTCCGCAATGGAAGCAAAAAAGCGTTATTTTTGCTCGAAAGTTTTTGCATCGCTGCGAACTGGTAATTGAAAAGAATCGTCGGGTCAATTCCAAGTGCGACTTTAGCTCCGGCTTCTAACATCCGGAAGAGGTAGTAGCCATTTCCGGCACCAATGTCGAGGACAAATTTTTCGCTTAGATCGATCCCTTGTTGTTTGATTCGCTCCCATTTCCAATCGCTTCGCCACTCTGTCTCGATAATTGTTGATCCAACAAGCAGAGGACCTTTCCTCCAGGGTTTAAGTTTGATCAACGCGTTCGAATAATCCGTCTTGCCATCCCCGATGCTTAATAAGTCTCCCTCTGTTTTAATCGGATTCTCGCTATTCTCGATTGAGTCAAGAATAGTGTCCCATTCTAGTGACTTGCCGTGATCTCTGGTTTCTGTTCGGAGTTTTTCGAGCAAAAAATCGTGATGCTTGTTTAGCTTGGTTTTCGCTGTTTCCTCAAGAAAACGTTTTATTTCTGCTTCCATTTCTAAAACACTTTGTCTCTAGTTGAGTGAAATAAGGTCCAGGTTTGTGGTCATTTAATAGCTAAAAAGCTAGCGAAGTTAAAATCCTGAAAAAATTTATAAATATTCTTAAAGCCTCTTCGTTTTAATCTTTGAAGATGTTTTTCTTCAGTCTCCGTTTTGAGAACTTGTTCTATTGCTTTTCTTTTTTGATCGATTTCAAGCAAAGAGTAGCCATTTTCCTGCTTGAATCTTTCATGAAGGTTAAAAAAAATGGTTTCTTGCTCTTGGTCATGCATTGAAATTTTCTCAGACAAGACTAAAACGCCGCCCTCGTTTAAAGACCCATAGATTTTTTCTATAAGTCCCTCCCTTGCATTAGGCTCAACAAACTGGAGTGTCCAGTTCATCAAAACTACTGAAGAATTCTTTATGGCAGAACTTTCAATATTTCCAAGCCTTATATCTATCTTTTGCCTGTGCTCCATCTTTTTTAAGTTGGCACGACATTTTTTTACCATAGCCTCTGAGTTATCAATGCCAATAATAATGCAGTCTTTAGGCGAATGGTCTGCGAGCTGAAAAGTGCCTGCGCCTAATGAGCACCCCAGATCATAAAGGTTGGTTTTTGGTGCCGCGTATTTCTTTGTTATTACTCCTATATTTTGCAGTAAGAGGTTATAACCGGGGATGCTGCGCTGAACCATGTCTTCGAAGACATTCGCAATGTCATCATCGAAACGAAAGTCGTCGATAGGGCTTTTTGGCTGTGCGTAGATTTTATCTTTTTGCATCTCTCTGAACTTCTTCATTTGCTTTCACTATGATAGAAAAAAAAGTAGATTAGATCCCATAAATTTAGCTAAATATTGTTAGAAATGATCAAAAAACAGGTTCGCATTTTACATATTTCAGATATTCATCTAGACAACGAGATTGGGTCGGGCACAGAGCAGAGCTCCGCTCAGATTGGTCTAGAAGCTGCGATTGACGCTTCGATTGAGCAAAATGTTGATCTCATTCTTCTGGCAGGGGATTTGTTCGACCATAACCGGATAAAAGTCGAGTGCTTAAATTTCGTCGACTCCCAGTTCGAGAGGTTGCTTTGTCCTCTTGTAATGATTGCGGGTAATCATGATTGTCTAGCCGAATATTCGATATACAAACGATACAATCCTGAAGAGGCATCCGAAAACGTATTTTTCTTGCGAGCCGATGCTGGCTCGACATGTGTTTTTAAAGACTTGGGGGTTACTGTTTGGGGTAGAGGGATCGTGGAACACCATCCCGGACACAAGCCTCTCGACCATATTCCATCTGTGCCTGAAGATGGGTGGTATGTTGGCGTTACTCACGGGTATTGCGTTGACAGAGATCTGCAAAGTTTCTCATCCTTAATTAGACCGGAAGAAATTGAGGCTAGTGGATTTGATTATCTAGCGTTGGGTCACGTTCATGTCTTTTCGTTCATGGAACATGGGTTAACCAAGGCTGCTTACTGCGGTTCTCCGAACAAAGGTTTAGGAAAAGATGATATGTCTGCGGCTCTTGTAGAGCTTAATCCTCAAAAAGGGGTATTTGTAAATAAACTCGATTTGCTACCACGGACGTTTTGAGTTTTTCCAGTCGAACGGAACAGATCCGCTCTCGGTTAGCTGTCTTATTTCGGCTTTTGGTCGGCTGTGATTAAGGTCAAGTAGCCCAATTGTTCCCAGTTGTGTATTCAAGTTGTGTGGGAAGGTTGGAGAGCCAGGATTTACGCATAAAGTTTTGTCGATGCGATCTATTTGTTCGACATGCGTGTCCCCATAAATAAGCACGTCCAAATCGACAGTTGGAAATAATTTCTGTTTCCATTTTTTTACAGTGAGATTAGGGGGTATCTCTGGGATGGGGATATGATGCGTTAGGCCAATGCTAAAGTTGTTGAAATTCAGTAACCAACTTTTCTTAACTCGAGAATCCTGAGGCTGCTCTTCTCGGCCGCCGGATCCTTCATCTCCGTTCCCCAATGCAGCATAAACCGGAGCGATTTTCTCCAATCGATCGAGCAAAGAATAGTTATATATATCACCGGCGTGCAGGATGACGTCAACATCTTTTAACTCAGTGAAAACCTGAGGCCAAAGCTCAGGCATAGCCTCTGGGATATGGGTGTCAGAAAGAAGACCAATTAGCATATTAGAAATTCTAACAAAAAATGATTTACTAAAGCTCGAGGAGCTTGATTTGGTGGCTAGCTACTAAATTCTTCCCGTAATTTTTCGCCGTGTTCATTTAGCTTGGGAATTTGCAATATTTTTTCTTTTGTTATTTCCTTTTGTGCTCCTCGACCAAGCATTGATATTTGGTCTTTTTGTATTTTTACTCGACGGAATCGCGCCTGCGGGTGTTTGCTCAATGCCGCGACATCGTTAATTTTTCCAAAGGCAATACCAGCTGCATTTAATCTTTTAATTAATTCTTTTTCGCTAGTAGAAGCGAAGATGCCATCAATTATTTTGTTTAGATGTGCTCGGTTTTTTACTCGATCAAGATTTTTTAAAAACTTCCTGCGTGCTTTTAATCTTGGCTTCTTCAAAACCTGGTCACAAAATGTTTCCCACTCTCCTTGATTTTGCACGCTGATTAAGATTTGTTCGTTTTCTAGAGTGGTAAAGGAACCGTAAGGAGCGATTGTTGGGTGCTCCAGCCCCGGGTTTTTCGGCAACTCTCCGCCGTAAACGTATTGCAGGTAAGGGACATTCATCCAATCCGCAGAGGAGTGAAAAAGTGAGACGCTGATATCCGCTCCTTTTTTTTCTGGGTCTTTTTCTCGTTTATAAAGAGCTAAAAGTATTTCTTGGTAGGCATTCATCCCTGCGGAGATATCTGAAACGGAAACGCCTACTCTCGTAAGTTGATCCCCGATACCCGTTACAGAACAGATTCCACTCTCTGCTTGGATAAGAAGATCATAAGCTTTTTGTTCTTTGAACGGCCCATGCTCTCCATATCCATTTATTGAACAGGTGATGAGTCCTGGATTTTGGTTGCGAAGCTCCGATAGCTCAATTCCTAATCTTGATACTGCGCCTGGGGAAAGGTTTTGAATGAAAACATCTGCATGCTTAAGCATATTTGTAAAAAGCTTTTTATCATTTGCAGCCCTGAGGTTCAGAGCTATGCTCTCTTTGCCGGCGTTTAGCCAAACGAAATAAGCGCTCAGATTCTTCACTGTCTTATCATACTCACGGGCAAAATCACCCCTTGGTCTTTCTACTTTGATGACCCTCGCTCCCTCTTCAGCTAGTCGTCCGGATGCATAAGGCGCTGCGACCGCTTGTTCAAGCGCGAGAACCGTTATTCCCTCTAAGTGCATTGTTTGCCTCGTTGAATTAGGATGTGTCTGGTACGAGAACGCAGTTTTTCTTATACTTAATATTTTAACCGCCCATAGCTCAGCTGGATAGAGCACCAGGCTTCGAACCTGGGTGTCGGGAGTTCGAATCTCTCTGGGCGGGCCATTTGCGCTGCTCAAAGCAAACCATTTCAGCGTCAAACTTTACCAATTAATAACCTGCTGCAATAATTGAGCTAAAAGATTACCGAGGATAATCATGAGAACTTTACTCTTTTCTATCGCTTTGACGTTTTTTTTACTGGGTTGCGCTGATAGTGGCCGTGATATTAAGTTGCCTGAGATGAATAGCTACGATGACGAACAGAATGTTGTGCTTGAAAAGTTCGAGTGGTTGGGATTCCCGCCATCGATAGTGCGTACCGAGAGGATCTCCGAGGACCTTGCAGTGATATTTGGGTATGGCGGTAATGTGTTAGTTTCTGTTGGAGATGACGGCGTGTTGATTGTGGATAGCCAGTTTCCCGAAGTCTACGAAGCTATTATGGATGAGATAAAGAAATTGGGAGGAAACTCAGTAGATTATATTATTAACACGCATTTTCATTTTGATCATGCAGAGGGTAATAGAGCGTTTGGAATGCAGGGAGCAAGGATCATAGCTCATGAGAACTCGGTAGACTTTTTTGAGCGTGGTGCTGATATTGATATGGTTGCGCTTAGGTGGCCTCAACAGAGCTATGAAAAAGAGGCCAGGCCGACTTTGACCTACTCAGATCAGATGACGTTGCACTTTAACGGTCACACAATCGAGATAAGAAATTATGGCCCTGCTCACACCACCGGAGATAGTTTTATTTTTTTCAAAGAATCGAATGTGCTTCATATGGGAGATGTTGCGAATCTGACTGGTCTTCCATACATCGATGCGGGAAACGGGGGAACTGTGGATGGAATGATATATTCGATTAAGAAAGCCCTGAAAATGACGGATGAGAATACGATTGTTGTGCCAGGCCATGGTGAAATTTCAGGAAGGGAAGATCTTGAGATCTACTTAGCAAAGATCGAACTAGTCAGAAATAGAGTCTTTAACATGATTGAGGAAGGGATGAGTTTGCAAGAAATTTTGCGAGAAGATCCAGGTGCAGAAGTCTTTCCTTCTAGCCCTTTTGATGCGGGGTTCGGTATTCCGGCTTCGCATACCTTTGTTGACAGAGCATACGCTTCGATGAAGAAAAACTAATTTGCGCTTTTAAGAAGAAGACGGCGATGATATGGATTCATTTTCATCCCAGGGAAAACAATGCAACGACTTGACGGAAAGGTAGCAATAATAACTGGTGGTGCCGGAGGAATTGGCAGGGCCGCTGCAACTAAATTTGTAGCAGAGGGGGCGAGTGTGCTCCTCTCAGATATCGATGAGCAAGGGTTGGAAGAGGCGTGTGAAGAGATTGGGACGAACAGAATCAGTTTTCTTGCCGGTGATGTCTCTTCGCTCAAACATAATCAGGATCTCGTTAAAAATGCGACTGAGAGATATGGTGGAGTAGACATATTTGCTGCGAATGCAGGGATAGAGGGTGATGTTGATTCGATTGTCGAATATGACGAGGAAAGATTTGATCAGGTAATGAGCGTTAACGTAAAAGGACCGTTTTTGGGGCTCAAAGCATCCATACCTGCGTTGAAGAAAAGGGGTGGCGGAAGCATAATTATTACTTCTAGTGTCGCGGGGATAGAGGGATCACTAAATTTTGCGCCTTACGTGACGAGTAAGCATGCTGTAATCGGTCTAATGAGATCTGCGGCGAAAGAATGTGCCTCTTCAAAAATCAGAGTTAACACCGTCAATCCCTCACCTGTAGACACAAGGATGATGCGCAGCATTGAAGAAGGCTTCAGCCCTGGGGATGGAGGCAAAATTAAAAGCATGTTTGAGACACAGATACCTTTGGGGAGATATGCTGAACCGATTGATATTGCAAATGTCATGCTTTTTTTGGCCAGTGACGACAGTTCTTTTGTAACTGGTTCGGTTTATATGGCAGATGGCGGCTACACTGCGTAACAAATTTTCAGGGTAAATATCGTAGGAATTTAAAGAATCGCATTGAAAATAGAAGTAAAAGCTAACTAAAATAACTTATTGGAGGAAGAAGGAGGCAAAATGTCCGAACTTAGAATTGTAGAGGATTGGTCAGATCCAGAAACACGTGGCCACACTATTCCCGGAGCCAGATACACGTCTAAAGAGTTTTTTGAGCAAGAGTGGGAAGGGATGTGGACCAAGGTTTGGCTGCTCCTCGGTCGTGAAGCTGAAATTCCGAACCACGGCGACTGGCAGATGGAAGAGGTCGGTCCCGAGGAAGTCCTTATGGTTCGCCAAAAAGATGGAGGAGTAAAAGCTTTTTATAATGTTTGCCAACATCGGGCTAACCCCCTTGTAGACAGCCCAAAAGGCCATGTCTTGCGTCGATTCGTTTGTAAATACCACAGCTGGGCATTTCTGCCAGACGGGACCCTGAACTTTGCGCCTGACAAAGAGGACTTCCCAGAAGGAAACCCTTGCGGGAAAGTCCGTCTGCAGGAATTGCGTTGTGAAACTTTTGCGGGGTTTATCTTTGTTAACATGGATCCAGACTGTAAGAGTCTCAAAGAATATCTAGGTCCGATCTGGGAAGACTGGGAAAAAAGAGATATCCACACGTGGAAACGAACAATGGCGAACACCATGTGGTTGCCTTGCAATTGGAAAGTGGTGCTTGATAATTTCAACGAGTCATACCACGTCCCAACGGTTCATATGCGCGCTACTCCGGACACGGATAGAAAAAAGATACGAGGGACTATAGATACTTACTTCAAGGAAACTAAGTTCGATCTTTCCGATGAGGGCCACAATCGAATGGTGATGAAAGGGGGCTACGGTGTTGGCTCGACGGATGAAGATGGTAATATTGTTGATCCGCTAGCAACTCAGCTCAAGTACTGGGAAATCGACCCCTCGGACTACAAGGGTCGCCCGGAGGATACCCGAGAGGCATTACAAAAAGCAAAAAGAAAGCTTGGTCCTGACCGAGGATACACCCACTATGATCGGATTCCTGACGAACAGTTCACAGATGCATTCCACTACACGCTTTTTCCCAACTTTGCGGTATCCGTTTGGTCTGACGGATTTCATTTTTTGCGCGCCCGGCCGCACCGAAGCGATCCAGAGCAATGTCTTTTTGACAATTGGTGGTATTCGAGCCCAGCCTCTTTAGAAGAAACTGCTACGATGCAAAGGGGTAACAACGCTGGCGAAGCAAATGAGCAGGGAGAAGTAGAAGTAACGATGTTGCAATATCCTGAAGACTCAATTGGACCTGCGATAGAAGAAGACGTTGCTGTCTTTGTTACCCAGCAAAGAGGCTTTAGGTCTAGGGGCTTCAAAGGGGTTTATCTATCGAACCAAGAGAAAAGAATTCGTCGGTATCATGAATTAATCGATGACTACATAGACGGCGTGCTCCCGAAGGCGTAGTGGGTTAAGTAACCTGGGAGCGCGCAGTAAAGTTGGTCTTGCCCCCTTGGAAGAAGGGACACCTATAAGTGGTGCTGCATGGATATCAGTATAGATAACGAGCTAGACGCAACTGGCCTGCGATGTCCCGAGCCGCTTATGCTGGTTAGAAATGAAATAATGGATATGAAATCTGGGCAAGTTTTAAAAATCGTTGCGACAGACCCTTCCACTAGTTGGGATTTTCCAAAGTTTTGTAAATTTCTCAATCACGAATTGATCAGCCAAGAGGTTGATGGAGAGATTTACTCGTATTGGATACGTAAGGGATGAGTAACCTCTACTATTTTGCTTATGGCAGCAACATGAATCCAGAACGGGTAAAAGCTCGTGGGTTAAAATACAGTCAGGTTTTAAGCGGCCAACTTTCCGGTTATGAGCTCTCGTTCAACAAGTATTCAGCCAAGCGAGAGGGATCTGCTGCAAATATTATTAGGCAGGAAAATGCCGTCACTGAGGGAGTCCTATACCTTTTATCCGAAGAGGAACAAATCATCGAGATGGATCCTTTTGAAGGATTCCCCGATCATTACTCACGAGAACTACTAAGCATTGCTACGAAATCTGAACCGGTCAAAGCCTGGGTCTATATAGCAAATCAGCGATTTATTAGAGAAAATCTGCTGCCACCTCGTTGGTACCTTAATCATCTTCTTGCAGGGAAAGAGTTCCTAACTCAGTCTTACTATGAGAGATTGAAAAAAGTAGAGTGCGTCAGTGGCACCGATTTAGAGCCAAGGTAATGGACGCAAAGCTGATCGCTCAAATTTTTAATGATGGAGTCGGGTCAAAGTACCAAACTCTTCTCAAAGGCGGCAGAAGCGAACCTGTTTTTATTCCCAATAAAAATATGAATGATGTCATTTACTTCAAAGCTGACTATAGATCTAGCGCCTTGCATGAGGTCGCGCACTGGTGCATTGCGGGAGCAGATCGGAGGAGATTAGTTGATTATGGGTATTGGTACAAAGAATTCAGGGATGCTGATCAGCAATTAGCTTTTGAGCAACATGAAGTGAAACCCCAAGCGCTCGAGTGGATCTTTAGCCAGGGTGCAGGCATTCAGTTTCGATTGAGCGTTGATAATTTCCAACGAATTAAAAGCGGATGTCCTGACTTTAAGATAGCAGTTAGGAGCGAAGCGATTTCTTTGACATCGTCAATAAATAAGAGAGCGTTGTCGTTTTTACGAGACTTGATGTCAGTTAGCGGTCTTAAGCATGCGCTGTTGCCGGAGACTTACAGGGAAATACCAAGTTGTTAGATCCTCGATTAGAGAATTTCCAAACCGATCCAGGATTTGATCCTGCTGAGGATTATACGGGTCCTTTTTATTATAAAAACGAGGCGGGGCAATTCGTCTGCGCCTTTGTGGCAGAAACGAAGAACTGCAACACCTACGGCGGAGTGCACGGAGGGATTCTCATGACCTTTGCTGACTTTTCACTTTGTATGGCCGCAACTAATCATTACAACAAAGAAAATTGTGTGACCGTGAGCTTTAATGCAGATTTTATCGCCGGAGCGAATGTCGGTGATCTAATTATTTGCAGGCCCGAGATTGTTCGAAAAACTAAATCTTTGGCTTTTGTCAACGGAAGGCTCGAAACAGAAGCTGAAGTAATTATGACTTTTAGCTCTGTGGTTAAAAGATATATAGGATGAAAACACTTCACACCCTGTAATTTCTGGTCTCACCCGACGAGGTGTTGCAGTTGCTAATCGTTCCACAAAGGAATCGAACACATCATGAAGTCTAATAGGTCGTGTTCAGGTCAGGCTTGGTCTAGCATGGGGAACCGAAATTATGGTCCCCAATGCTCGCTGTATCTCTTTATTGAGCGGCTCTGTGTAAATTTCTAAAACGATAAATGTTTCCTGAACCACACTGAGCAACTTTACTTTGAAATTCTTCGTCAAACTCCCAACCATTATTATTCCAGAAGTTGTTGGCGGCGTTCGCAAAAGATCCCATGCTAGGCCAAGCATAGACCTTTGAAAAATCTCCTGGAAGATTTCTGTCCCCCACACCTCTATCCATATAGGCGAGGACACCATCAAAGCCGGCTTCAGCGATCTGCGCTGCCTCTTGAGACGCGTATTCGCCCACGGTCTTTCCGCTTACCCCTTCGAGTGTTGAGCAGTGCTGATAAGCGACCACGCCAGTGTCCACATCTCGAAAGCTTTCAGACATGTAGTACCCATACCATCCCCCTAGCGACGAGCCTTTGCAAGTGATCGCCTCTTGCAGGTCTTCCTGGAAGTCGCCTTCTTCTATTGCTTCGTCAAATTTTCCAACCGCCTCAAAAGGCATCCAGCTTTGGAGGATTATGTCTCCATACTCGCTTTCATTAGCAGATCGGAAGGCCGGAGTTAGTGCGCTTAGAAGCCCTGGGTGATTTTTCTTTGCCCATTTGCTCAAGGACTCGAGTGCGTCTTCAACGTCGTCTTCGTCAGCGCCCTCGTTTATGAAACAGGTTGCTGCCAGTGTAGCGATCGCTTGGGGTCCTTCAGGTGTTTCATCGCTTCCATAAGATACCGTTGCAAAGGTTGCCGTTATAAGAATTGCCAGTAATTTTTTCAGTAAAGTCATTTCTCTTCTCCCATGTTATAGATTTTCCTGACTAAATAGATTCCTGTTTGACGCCTTTATAAATATAAAAACTTAGTTTGCCCGATTAAGGACTTCCTCTAGGTATAGTGCTTCCCCAGTGCAACTCGCTGTAGTTGCTTGATAATCCATGTAGACGCGCCAGCCTCCTTCTGCATCAAGAAATTGTCTGTCGGCTTGGTATGCCGCAAAGTCTTTGTAAACGTTTATATGCGCATATCCGGAAGCTTGAGCCATGCCGACGGTCGGGATTCCTACTAACCATGCAGATTGATTGAACTTGCCCTCAAACTGTTTGGCTAGGTCTGCATGTTTTTTAATAACTTGGTCTGGTGTGACGCCGTCAAGGGGAGTGCACCAATCCCAAGAAACAACCCTGGAGTCATCAGATTGTATTGTCGTTTGATCCATATACATCGGATATAAAGCCATAAATTTAATGTTGCAGGAAGCCATCTCGCCCCAGCGCTTATTGAGTTTTTGACCTGTCTTTGTTCCTAGCCACTTATCCCAAGTTTCGCCTGACCGTTTGTGATCAGAGATTAAAAAGTCTGCAAACTGCCATTGATCCGGCGAGTTGGGGGTTGCGTGAGTGAAGAGTGGTGTCTGACGAACAAAATCCACCTCAACATCGTTATCTTTTGCCCACTGAAAATAATCATCTAAAAGTTCGTCATAATCTTTCATTGATGATCCGTCTTTGAGATTACAGAGGTTCAATTGAACGCTTAACACATTCTCTTGGGCGCCATGGCCATCCGCGAAAACGAGTCCAGGCGCAGTGAAAAATAACAGTAATGTTGCAAAAACTTTTTTTAAGCTCATTTAATGCTCTCCCTAGCTTGATGGTCTGTTAATGACTTCTTGGCGGTAAACGTTTGTCCCAGTGCATTCTGCAAAATTTTGGTAATAAGCTTCTCTTCGGCGCCACCCGTCCTCATTTGCGACTTGATTCTCATAACGCATCAACCCCTCGATATCCGAAAATACCGCAAGATGAGCAAATTCGCCGGGCATGTCTCCATCTCTAATTCCGAGTGATGGGCCTGCTGCTCCCCAGTAGATGACGTCAGGTCCAAAAGAGAATTCTCGATGCTGCTTGCTCAATTGATCCCAAGTAACACCGGGTTTCCTTGTGCACCAATTGACACCCATAACCCTATCGTCGTCAGGTTCAAGCTCTGTGTTAGTGTGCATTGGATAGTAATGCATGAGGCTTCGGGAGCAGGACACCGTCTTGTCAAAGTTTTCAAGAAATTGCGGATCATCTGCCCAAATCTTTTTCCATGCTGTCGCCATTCCCTCGAAGCTACTAAACTCCATTAGAACGACATCCGGCATTGCTTGGGGGCTGGCGTAGAGCGGAGTGTTTGAAACAAAGTAGGTATTGTAATTGCTCTCGGCGGCCCACTTTTTGAACTTTTCGATGACTTTTTCGAAATCTTCGTAAGTTTTTCCATCCTTCATTGAACAAACCGAAGTTTCCATCGCCATTGCCTCGGGTGCAGCATTTTGATTTTCGTGACCATCTCCCCAAGCTTGGAGACAAACTAAACTAGCCAGCAAAATACTCAGGTATTTCATTTTTCAGCTCCTATATTCAGAGGGATTTTATTGGATCAAAGCGACATGCCTTGCATTGACTGAACAAGCTTCGCGGTCGTTCCACCTTTCGCTAAAAGCGCTTGATGCTCCTTGCTTGTAGCTATCTTGGCGTTAAATTTCGCTAGCTCTCCCCAGTTTTTAAATGTCATCAAATAGTGGAAGTTTCCGCTACCGCCGACCCCTTCGGAGTAGAGGTCGATACGTGCGCCCAATTTTTCATGAATGCTTTTTGCCTCAGAAAACAGCTGCACTAGTTCCATCGATTTACCTGGCATTGGCTGCCAGACGAAAACTCTGAACACGTCTCTTCCCTCAAAAACATCAGCGGGAACAGACGGGTCAAGATTATAGAACTCGCTACTCATGACCAATTCGCCTGAAGGATCTTTGCTAACGCTCTCCCAAAATTTTTGCCATTCAGGGCTCCGAGTTTGTGCTCTCGTTGCTGCCCAGTCTTTTTCATTGTCCCAGCGTAATACGTAGTCGAAAGGCTGTCCTGCTGAGCCAACATCCATTTGATAAATGCTTACGTGAGCGCCTTGCTCTCTGTGAATGTCGGCTGCGCGCATCATATTTTCGATGATTTTATTTGTCTGCCCTGGAAAAGGTTCCCATCGATAGACTTCTGCCTTCTCTGCCAGAGCGAAAGGCGAGATGACGATGGTGAGAAGTACGGCTAATCTTATCAGTTTTCCCTTCAACATTTTTTTGCCTCTATCTTGATTTAGTTTATATGTTAGCGGTGCTTACACGAAAATTTACAGTAGCACATGTTTTAGCACAGTTTGTAAAGATTTCCCGAAAACTTGGTTAATTTCCCTAAAGTTCGGCAAAAAATTACTGATCTATAGCGTGGAGCGGCAGATCTTCGCCGGTCTATATAGAGTTTTAAGGGATAATTCGAAGAGTTAACGAGATGAGTTTTGCGCTTTCCATAAACACCGAGATCCCGCGCCTGCGGAGCGCGCTCGTGGGGGCCTCAAAAACTGTGGAAACTTCAATGGAGCGACTGGCCTCTGGCAAGAAAATCAATTCTTCGGCTGATGATGCCGCAGGTTTTGCTATCTCGGAAAGAATGACCATGCAGGTCCGAGGGTTAAATAAGGTGGTCCAAAAATATAAATGATGCGATTTCTTTGGTTTCCACTGCCCAAGGAACCAATAAGGAAGCAATTAATATCGTCCAGCGAATGAGGGAACTCACTGTTCAAGGCCTATCGGATACAAATTCGGTCCTAGACAAGACAAATATTCAAACAGAGTTGGCTGCGCTCATCGCCGAGGTTGGGAAAATTGGCGAGAACTCGAAATTTAATGGACGGGATTATCATCGAACAACCATGTATTCGATTCAGACGGGCATCGACGACGGCGACCAGATGCATTTTCACGCTAACTATATGGACACTAGTTATCTAGGTAACGCGTTTGGCAATGTTAGCTCTTTCTCGAGAGGTTCTAACGCGACGATAACTTTAGACAACACTGCTTGGGCCGAGGGATCACATAAAATTGCTCAAAATGACGTTATACTGTTTTCCAATATCGATGCGCCTAACAGCCAAGCGGGGACGGACACCTATATCGTAAATTCAGTAACGAATAATTCGGACGGTTCCCAAACTCTCACATTATCCGCAGATCTCAGTGCTAATGACGCCGATAACATTCTCACTGGTCAAGGAGCAATCGCCTTTGTCGCTGCCGAATTAGAATACCCTCCTGGTGGAGGCTACAACGTTATAAGTAGCGGGGGTAGCAAGAGCCTTGCAAATATAGTATTTCTGACTCGACGAAAGCAGCTACGGCGATAGATACAATCGATGCTACCTTGAGAAACCTGACTAACTCTTCTATCAACCTCGGCTCTATAGAAAATAGACTTCAATTCTCCATGTCCAATGCATTGTTTACCTTGCAAGTGACCCAGGCTGCGCGGTCAAATATTGCTGATGCCGATTTCGCTGTTGAGAGCGCTAGTTTGATGAAGGCCATGGTGTTGAAGCAAAGTGTCGCTGCTATGATGGCTCAAAGCCGTGCCCAGCCAGAACTCGTCTTATCGCTGCTAAAGAATCGATAGCCCCGGGTTTCGCTATGCGAAAGCGAATGTCTATAGGTTGTTTCGATTAACTTTGTGCTTAATACTGGTAAAACCAAATAAAAAGAGATGACTCAAGTGTCGCGACATCAAATTTTCTTTCTTTTCAAGTCTCTTGCTCTTTCGGCCTTTCTATCAAGTTGTGGCTCTGGCAGCAACCAATCAAGCTCTCCCTCTAATGATTTGGCGCAGGCAGAGGTCATAAATGAAGACGAGTCTTCTTCTTTTTTTTGGGAGGTTGTAGACCCCGATGAAGCGGGTTTTGATGCTGAGGCGCTAGAGAATGCCTACGAATATGCTTTTGATGAGAGATTCAACACGCAAGCCCTTTTGGTCGTAAGAGGCGGAAAGATCGTTTCTGAACGATACGCGGGAATTTCTCAAGCGAACATTGATGGGTTGGTAGAGCTATTTTCAGAGGTAAGAGGCTGGGGTTCATCTCTGTCTAGAGAGGATTGGCAAGAGCGTTATGGCCTGAGAGATCAGTTTAGTCTGGCAACGAGTTGGTCCACAGCAAAATCGGTAGCGTCCACGCTCATAGGAATAGCGATCGCTGAGGATTTTATAGACTCAGTTGATCAACCGGCATCTGATTTTCTGCCTGAGTGGTTAGGGACCGATAAAGAGGGGCGCGTGTCTATTAGGGATATCCTTACCATGAAATCAGGCCTTCAGTGCCCGGATGGTCCAAATGGTGGGGATATCTATAATGAGGAAAATCAGTTAGATGTTGCAGTTAATAGAGCGCTGGGATCGTCAACCACCGAAGAAGGCGAAAAGAAGGATTCTGCCTGGGTTTATTGCAACGCTGATTCTATGTTGCTTGGAGAGATTATAGAAAATGCAACCGGCTACTCGGCTTACGAATTTGGAGACCGTTTTCTTTTTGCTCCTTTAGGGATGAAGGTCGATTGGTGGCGAGATAAAGCGAATAACTATTTAACGTATTGTTGCATTGATGCGACCTCTCGAGATTTTGCAAAATTTGGATTACTTTGGCTATCTAGAGGCGCTTGGGAAGGACGGAGTCTCTTCACAGAAACATTTCTCGATGCAGCTCTCCGTCAATCAGACATAGCCTTTGAGCAGGACAACCTTGGCTATGGTTTCCAGTGGTACATCCAATCACTGTTTAACGATGATAATGAAACTATTCGAGAGCTAAGCTTTGGAACGAAAGGTTTTCATATGAACAACATCTGGTTATTTCCCGATTTAGATCTTGTGATAGTGAGAAATAGTTTGTATCACCGGGTATTGGATGCGATTGATGATACCGTTCGAACAGGAGATCTTGAGTTGCTTTTCCAGGGTGAGGACATGGATGTGAATGTGCACGCGACGCTTGCGCCATACAATGCGATGCTTATTCGCGGACAATTTTATCCTTACAACACCGGCAATGGCGTTAAAAGCCTCTCTGAGGATAAGCTTGTATCGGACATTATAAAGTCAATCAGATAGTTTTTTAAGTTTCTCTTATTGGAGATGCCTGGATGTTTTAGAGCAAGAAAGGAATCATAGTTATAAATATACTGTCCTTCTTATCTCTGATGGTTGCGGTTTCCTCAAAAATTTTTGATAGGTGTTGAATAACTTGGTATGTTTTCTATCTGATTCAGAAGAGGGGCACTTTTGATCAAAATATAGGCAGCGGACATATGGTAGATGAAGAACACAAAAAAATAGTTGGGAATCTGCTTCCTGAATTAGAAAGCGAGGAGATTAGCCAGTTGCTTGGCTACTCAGAATTCAGGAATAAGGCGCCAGGCCATATCCTCATCAACCAAGGGACAAAAGACCAAAACCTCTACCTAGTGTTAAGCGGCGATTTAGCTATCTTCCAAAAAATACGGCTTGATTACGGACAGATTGTTTTTAGGACCGGTGCCTTCCCTGGCCCCGCGATGGTGGGAGAGGTAAATCTGCTGCTTCAGAATGAGCGTACCGCCACTGTTCTTGGCGTTTCTGAAGTCAATTTGTATATTCTTTTTGAAGAAAAATACAAGGAAATGGAAGTGAATGATCCTCAGTTAACCATTAAATTGATGAGAGCAGCGGCTAAACGGATGAACGGATACAGTGAAGATTTTCGAAAACGAATGTATCGAGGTATCCTCGACGGAGCGGATAATCATGCCCAGGCGTTGCAGAGATTTCAAAAGTGGTTTGGTGCTTGGAAAGAGTGCCCAGACGCGCTCGCCGCTAAATTATTTCCCGATTATGAGGGAGAAAACATCTCCTTTGGTAAAGGGTAAATCAAGTTTTGAATTTAATAAAAGAACCTTTTTTTAGGCTTCTTCCTTACCCTAAAAAAACAGTGGATCTTCTTGCTCGCCTTGTCCTCACGGCCCTATTTTTCCCTATCCCTGTAGCAATGAGCAGTGTGACTGAGTGTTTTCCGAAATGTAGCGTCGACGAGCGAAAGCGCGCCGTAGAGTATCTCCAGATCGAATTGAACAGAATCGAGCCAAGGGTCAATTCATTACAAAAAGGTCTTAACGGTTTACGAAATGAGCTGTCTGTAGCTAAATTCAATCTGCGACGATCCCAAACTGGTGTAAAGATCACAACGACTAAAAGTGATACTCTTCAGTCAAATATCGTCTTGGAGAATCCTGGTGCTAGGCAAAAAATCCGAGAGCTGCAGGCAGAAATTGACGAGAAAGAAAACGAATTATTTTCGTTCAAGTCTGAGGTGTCTCTCTACCGGAGTGAACTCGATGCTTTTATAAATTTAACCCCAATCGCGAACAACCCGCCCTTGCTTAGAACTATTAAGAACCCCGAAATGTTGTCCACAGAAACCCTAGGGTTAAAGATGGGAGAAGACGCCTACTACGACGACGAAGACAATTTAAAGTTCTTAATAGGCGATTATTATGCTCTGTTGGTTGGTATATCAGAGTATCAAGATTTAGGAATAAATGACCTCGTTCAGCCAGCGATTGATGTAGAGGATTTCAAGAAAGTTTTGAGACGAGATTATAACTTCCTCGAACAGAACACTTTCATTTTGACCGACCCTACCAGAGAAGAATTGCTTAATCACTTAGATATGTTGTCGGGATTGGTAAACGCGAACGATTCCTTACTCATATTTTATGCGGGTCACGGTTTTTGGGACGAAAAGTTTGAGCAAGGGTACTGGCTGCCAAGCGACGCCAAACCGAACGCGAAAGCTTCGTGGATCAGTAATGCTACTATTCGAGACTATATGAAGGGTATTGGGACTAAACACACGCTGTTAATATCCGATGCCTGTTTTAGCGGAGGTTTATTTAGAACGCGCTCCGCTTTTAATGAGGAAACAAAACTTACCGACGTGTTGTTCCAGTTAACCAGTCGAAAAGCGATCACTAGCGGAACTCTAACTGAAGTGCCGGATAATAGTGTCTTCCTTAAGTACTTGCTTAAGCAGCTCGAAGTAAATCCAAACCAATACTTGACTTCGTCCGAGCTGTTTAATCGATTTCGACTAGCGGTTCTCAATAACAGCATGCTCGATCAAGTTCCTCAGCATGGAGTTGTTCAAGGATCTGGTGACGAGGGGGGCGATTTCATATTTAAAAAGAACATAAACCTAAAATAGAACGATTTATGTCAGCCGACAGCTCATGGGCGCAAGTAAAGATATATTCGTCTTCCCTTCTTTTTGTCTTTTTCTTCGCTGCCATAGCTTCAGTAGGCTCCGCAAAAGCGCCGGAGATTTATTCTAGTCTTTTGCTTCCTAACTGGGCGCCGAATCCATCTTTATTTGGTCACGTTTGGGCCTGTCTCTATTTTTCGATAGCTATTTCACTCGGAATATTTAGAGGCAGGTCAAATTGGAGGATGCATCCTTTGATTGCCTCGCTCTTTGTGGCCCAACTATTTCTGAACGCTGCGTGGTCTTGGTTTTTTTTCTTCGACGAGAATGTCTTGCTGGCTCTTTGGGACATCACGATTTTAAATGTGCTGGTGTTTCTTCTGCTCTTGCTTCTTTTTAGCCGAGGATTCAAATTCTGCGCATTTTTAATGGTGCCCTATTTTTGCTGGATATTTTTTGCATGTTTGCTCACTCACTCAATTTGGCTAAATAATCCAGCTGTTTTAGACGGGGTTTAATCACCTAAACGTCGACCGCAGCTAGATTGACTCTATTTTAACATCTTTAGTCGTTGTTAAATTTCGTTTCGTCGGCTAGGCCGCGTGCGGCCGTCTCAAACACTCTGATCTGCATACACGTGCAGAGTTCGTTTGCGTTTGACCTTTCTTCGTCGGTGCTCAAGGGAAAGATCTCACCATTTTGGGACACGCATTCTAGATTACTTCTGATGCCACACCCCAAGATAGCAAGGACAAAGACTATCAAAAGGGTATTGCTCAATTTTTCCATTAAATTTTTTCTAGCTTAGCTAACCGTAGTATCTCTCTTTGAACTCAAATCAGACTATTCTCGTTAAAAGTTTTTACGGACACTCCTGCATGTTTGATCAGAGAATGTCTTTTAGACTGGGAAGAAAAAATGATACAAAATCACGAAAACCTTTGCGGTGATTAATTTCATAGTCTTTAAGTAAAAAACAATTAATCCTTCAGAAAGGTGATATATTAAAATCGAAAATTGAAGAATTATTGGTGCTGATAAGGAAGCGTGCGCTTATATGAAGCAACCTCAAAAAAATCTATCAGGAATAGAACCCAGATTATTGCCTGATGAAGAACAAATAGAAATGCCCTTAAGTAACTACTCGGTATTGCTTCCTAGCCCCTCTTTTCTTTTGCAAGGTCAATATGAACAAGTTGGCTTTGATCTCGTAGTTACTAATCCTGCCGGTCAAGCTTTTGTTGTAGAGGATTACTTTTCTTTTTCTACTCCCCCGAACCTTATGGTTTCTGGAGGAGCTGGTTATACCCCAGAAGTGGTTTTAGCTAAGTTGCACCTCAGCAGGAATACGCAATTTGCTGGGCCTGGAGACAGTGTTGGTAGTGGGGAACAGATAGGAGAGGTTTCTCTTGTCGTGGGCAAGGTCATTGCGAAACGAGCGGGAGAAGATGGGGCTATTGAAGAGGTGCAGCTTTCTCGGGGGGATAAAGTTTTTCAGGGCGATGAGCTTGTTACCGGACCAAATGGATTTATCAAATTAAAGCTTTTAGATGGAACCAGATTTAATCTTGGTCAAGACGCTAATGCGATTTTGACTGATTTTTCGTTTGATGAGGTTGCTCAGACAGGGAATTTTGGAGCGTTTGTTAATCAAGGCGGGTTTAAATATAAAAGCGGAAAAATTGGGGAATTTGGTGGCCTTGATAGAAACCACTCAGAAATTTCAACACCGACTGCGATCATCGGTATTCGAGGGAGCGAGCTAGATGGGAATGTAGATTCTCAGGGTAATACTACTGTAGTGCACAGGTCCGGTATTTTATCAGTCACTGATATCAATGGGGAAAATGAAGTTGTGTTGGATACTCCTGGCAACACGTCTGTAGTGACCTTTTCCGGAGTTGGAAGATATGAGGCTCCAACACCTGAACAGCAAGCGGCTTTAAACGAGAGTCTACCGCCTCCAGACACCGCC
>CACFLG010000016.1 GCA_902567095.1 uncultured OM182 clade bacterium | reverse complement strand
TGACTTGTTACCGAAATGAGATATTCGGTCCCGTGCTTTGTGTAGTTCATGTAGATAACTTAGAAAAAGCAATGAAGCTGGTAAGTGAGCACGAGTACGGCAATGGAGTCTGTCTTTTTACGAGGGATGGTGAGTCCGCTAGGTATTTCTCGGATAATGTCGACGCGGGTATGGTTGGTATTAATGTGCCTCTCCCGGTCCCCGTTTCATATCATAGTTTTGGTGGTTGGAAGCGTTCCTTATTCGGGGACTTAAGTGCATATGGTCCAGACGGAGTGCGTTTTTATACGAAGAGGAAAACGATTACTCAGCGTTGGCCAACACTTAGCACCATGGATATGACGAGCTTTTCCTTTCCCTCAAACTGAGCTCCAACGTTGCATTCAGTTTGGCGATAGAAAATAGGAAGATAAATGTTTAAGAAAACTCACTGTTTAGCATGCTTTATCGCATTAGTTCCTATTATGAGCCTTGCGCAGGAAATTTTTTCTGAGTCGAGCCCGAATTTTCTAGTGATAATGACAGACGACCAAGGCAAATGGGCGCTCGGACAATATGACCCTAGAATAAGAACTCCGAACATCAATTATCTGGCCGAAAACGGGGTGCGCTTTGATGAAGCAATAGCCCCAGTGCCAGTCTGCTCGCCTGCTAGGGCAAGTTTTTTTACGGGGAAAACGCCCTCCCAACATGGCGTTCACGATTTTTTAAGTACCTCGGACAGTGGTCAGCACAATTGGTTAGAAGATGAAAAACTCATCTCGGAAGAGCTCTCTCAAAAAGGTTACAGCGTGGGCCTTTTCGGAAAGTGGCATGCGGACACCAGAGAATGGATTCATAGAAAAGAATTCGACGAGTTTTTAACTTATGACGAGCGCGAGCCTGGATGGATAAACCAATATCGTCATTCCGGAACCGTTCATTTTTCCAGAAATGGAGTGCCTGAGAAATACACTGGAATTCAAGCGCGATTTTTGACAGAGAATGCTATTAAATTTATCGATCGAGCTAAAACAAAACCATTTGCTGCTTTCGTTATGTTAACCCAGCCCCATTTCCCTTTCTCAGCTCTTCCTGAAAGACTTGTTGAGAGCTATCGATCAATTGGTTCCGAAATTGTTCGGTTAGAAAAGGAGGGTTCTTTGAAGAACCGCAATGATCCAGCTCAAGATTCCTTAACTAGTGAAGAAGAATTTGAACTTGCTCATGCAGAGAATATCGCTCAATACCTAGCGGCTGTAACATTGATTGATGAGCAAGTAGGCCAGCTTTTTGATGCTATAGAATCGAGAGGTCTTTTGGAAAACACCTACATTATTTATACGTCTGATCATGGCCACATGACGGGTCAGTATGGTCTTTATGGGAAGGGGAACGCCACAAGACCGCAAAATCTTTATCAAGAATCGATCAACATTCCGCTTGTAATTTTAGGCCCAAAAAATGTTGCGAAAGGCCCGCAGATAAGAAAAGAGTTCGTCAACCTTTATGATCTTTTTCCTACTTTTGTGGAGTTATCTGGGATCGAACTCATGACCGAATATATAGGCCCTGGGAAAAGCCTTGTTCCTCTTCTAAAAGGGCAGATACCAGAAAAATTTCGCCGATATCAGTACGCTGAGTATGGCAACGCGAGAATGGTTCATGACGGAAACCTAAAACTAGTGCGCTATTACAAAAAAGAGCCTAAAAATAGTTTTGAAGATATTTGGTTCCAGCTAGGCAGGAAGGGTAGCGAGCGGAGTCCGATTCCATTGCCAAAGAATAATTCGAGTGCAGAAATGGTTCATGCGCTAGAAACTTTTTTCTCGAAATACGAGTCGCAAGAACATTCTGGAAGAAAAATCTGGGAACAGCCAAAACATAATAGTATGGAAGCTTGGCGTTGAAGAAAATCTATCGATAATAAATAAAAGGCCTATCTAATCCTTGCGAGTTTCATTCCACTGCAAGATGCTGCTAAGGCACTACTACTTTCTGGATTAAATTTTCTCTGATAAAAATTTTTTAATGTCTTCTGCTGTTCGGTTTGGTGATTCGTGCATTGGCAAGTGTCCAATCTTTGGATAAATCTTGACCTGAACATCTGCAATATTTTCAGAGAATTGAAGGTGAGACTCTACACTTATTATGTTGTCTTCTTCCCCATGAATAATCAAAGTTGGTGCTTTGATTTTCCGCAATAGCTCAAGCTTGTGTAGCGGCTCACCCTGATCTTTGGTCATATCAAAAAGAATTGCATCTCTTGAACCCTTCATAAGAACAAGATCATGGAACTCCTCGGCGAGAGATTGAGTTACAAGAGATTGATTATATAAGCTTTTTTCTAGACCTTGGTAGGCAAAGAATTTTGGCGTAAAAAGTGTTAGGAAATTTCGAGTCGTGCTTGATCCCATCAATTTCCAAGCAAGGGGGCGCTCCGATTTTTGAGTTTGGGATGGCCTTTCAACCCCGCCAGAAGCGATCAGGATCAGTTTGTAGACTTTTTCAGGATATGCTGATGCGTATCTCCATGAGATTCGCCCCCCCATTGAATTGCCACCTATAGAAAATTTATTTATTTCTAGATTTTCTAAGAGTTCATCGATTACATTCATAGCTGAATTTGTCGAGTAATCCCTCGAGGGAATAGCTCCGGTAAGACCAAAACCCGGGAGGTCTATAGTAATGACCCTTAGATAGTTTGAAAGTAGGGGTGAGACTTTTTTGAAATTAAGATGAGATCCGGTAAAGCCATGCAAAAGTACAATTGCGTGTTGGTCTTTATCTCCCTCGTCGGTGAAATGTAGTCTCCCTCCCCCAGAGAGTCTTAGAAATTTTGACGTATGGCTCTTATATTTCTCTTCAAGGACCTTTCTTGGAATATCGAAGTAAATACTATTCACGATAAAAACTATGGCCGCAATTAATAACGCGAGTAGGCTCCAGTTAAAAGTTCTTGTCATTGTTTTTTAAAAGATTCTGATTGGTTTAATTGTCATAGTTTCGAGATAAAAGAGCTAATTTTATAGCCCTCCAAAACGCCCCTCTTCTATTTTTTTATACTCGAAGGAATGCATACCGGGTCTTAGCTTTGTAGCATATAACCAAGGACATATTAAAAACCTCGCTACTTGGTAAATAGATCACGTAATTGTAAACGCAGCCATTTCTGCTCTTCGGGACCGTGCTCGTAGGCGACTTGCATGGCGCTGACGGCAATCTTGGTTTTGTAGACCACGGACTCGTCCTCTAATTGATCGGTGGCAGGTTTTTTGTTGTTGAAGGTCAAAGAGATCCCTGGATAAACTGCTGTCTTTAAACCAGAACCTCTGGCGAGAGGATCTTTGGACAGGTTTTCGGTGAAGAATGACCCGTATTGGTTATAGCTACCGATGCGTGAGAAAGACCAGGCGGTTGACGGAGTTATCGATTCTGGAAAGTTCACATTTAGTGCTAGGCCAGCTGGCAGAATCGGGCCTTTCTCCGCTTTTTTCACTAGTTCACTCAGCAGCGTGACAGCGTGATCGGCGACAATACGCGACAAGGGATTATCGGTATGGTTGCCTGACTTATCTGCCTCGCCTTCAGTGCTCAGGCCGGCACTCAAAGCAATCGCAGCAATGCCTCTGCTAGCGGCGTATTGTACATTACCGACGGTGCCGGAACTGATGACGATATTTCCCACATTTTGGCCTTCGTTGGGGCCAGAGATTGCAATGTCTGGGACTCCTCCCCATCGGGCAGGCGCAAGAATATCTAGACCATAGGCAGTTGCCATTATTGGAGTGCCGTTGACATAGAAGAAGTCGCTATAGTCAAAAGTCTCCTCTTTTTTTGTTACGGGTCCGACGCCCAAATCACCAGGAGAACCTGCATTGTTCAGGCAGGGAGAGGCTAGCGGTTTAATCGGCTTAAGAAATTTTACCGCGGCACCCATTCCGCTTTGGCCCTGACAGGGGGTAGATACTATGACATTGTGCCCGGCGGTCTTGAGTGCCTTGTAGAGCGCTTTGACGTTACTGGTCAGGCCATCGTCGTTACTCAAAAGTATATTGAGTGCAGAGGCGGGTAGTGAAGTGACTGCGAAGCCGCCAGCGAGGACAAGCCTTGCAGCGAACTTCGTGAATTGTCGATGATATTTCTTCATGTCATTTATTCTCCTAGTGTCTGAAAAATAATACCCTGAACCCGATCATCGTCTTGCTTAAAAAGGCTCCCTTCAAAGTCTTTTAAAACATACCAGTATTACAGTTTATGGTTTTTTGGTGGAGGCGGCGTCTATTGAATAACGTTGCCTAAACCAGAATCTGCGGTCACTTGCGGTTATCTTGCCAAAAATATACCCCCAAAAGTACCCCCAAAAAAATTTTCCCTGACGGTTTTTATGTTCCAGCACAGCTCATTAAAGATGGGAGTCTTACTGTTTTAAAACTACTGAGCTTTTTTACTTTAGAGCTTTACTGTTTCAGCATTAGAAAATTCGTGTAGCATTCATTGGTGTCTCGTCCAAAAATCTGGAGGGTAGATTCATTCAAAAATTGCCCTGAAAAACTTGCTCCGTACCCTAAACTATAGTCGACCGCCATTCCAACGACCAAGAGACGAGCACTCGTAGTCGCAATAGCACTAAAACCTAAACTATAGTTGGTACCTAAATTACGCGCCCTCCCGAAAAACCGACCGTTACTATTCATTGTCCCGGAGACGGTTATTCGATTTATACAATCCGGGTCTGATAAGCCAACTATAGCGTCGCCTTCTCCGTACCAACTCCCCACTAAGTTGGCTATTCCCCAAGGTGGTTCCGAAAAATTTTGACTACTGCTTGCGCCTTCTTCAAAGGTGCCTTCAAAGCAGCTAAAATTAAAGAATGTTTCAGAATTTACATAGTTTAAATTTAGCAACCGCAAGTTCTCGTTTTCAGAGACATCAAGCGTTGCGGGTCCTGTCCATGAGGCGTTGAAAATGCTCTCTAGTCGTCGATTGCTGATCCAAACCTGCTCCTTAGGACCCAGCGAAGATATTATCTGGCTATTCGCACTGCCAATTCTGCGGCCATTGGTCGAATGTAGTGACCCCCTGATGTCAGAGATTCTTTCGTTTCCAATGTTGATGAAACGAATATAGGTTGGATCAAGTTGGTCCGATCCCTCTATATTGTGAACAGCATTTTTTGTAACGCAGTTAGTGTTGCTAACGAAACCGCTTGGGCTTCTCAATTTTACCATGACTTTAAAATCGGAATCAGCTGAGACTTCCATCATTGCGGGGCCTTCCCAGGGAAGAATGTTGAAGATGTCGGCAATGTCAGATGCGGTCAAGACCAATCGGCCTTGCGATTGTATCGTTCCTCCGTGCAGAGTAACTGAGCTTGCGCCGACCCGAGCGCCACTTCCTGAAAAGAGCGTTCCAGTAAATGTTTGAGAGCTATCCGCGGTATTAATGATATGCACCTCAGAAACATTGGTGCTGGCCGGCGTTGTAATTAGATACGCCCTCAAGGTCTCGGAATAGCTTGTCCCAGGAAGACCAAATCCCAAGACTAGAATGATTTTCACCAACAGTCGCAAACTGGACCTCCTGTTTTTTGAATGGACTCTAGTGAAGATACTTAAGACCATCAAGCTATGCAAACCAAAAAATGACGGCCAGTTAGAAAAAACTGGACCCTAATTTCGTCGATATGTCGCTTTGCGATTTAAACTAAAATTAAATCTGTGTGGAGTAACTCAGGGTAAACTAGGGGCTTCCTGCTGATTAAGTAGCTGGTTGATTTCATTTGCCAGCTCTTCAGATGTTCTCTCGGGTAACTGCCTCGCTTCCTTCTCTTCAAAAATCCTGTGATGCTTCCCAAGCAATTCTGCTGCCCTAATCCGAGGTGAGTCGGCCGGCTGTCCTTCTTTCATGAGACGAGTGAGCATCTCCAAAACCTCTTCCCGTTTTGCTATTCGGTCGTTCACAATTTGTTTGTTCGACTCCGCAACCAGGGATTCAACTTTTTCCTTAACTGGTTTCAATTTCATAATTCGGCTTGCCTCCACATGAATTGAATTTGCGCTCATCTTCTCTGCATCATAGGCCGTTCGATAAGCCTCGGATAATGACTGTCCTTTTGCAACCTCTCTGGAAAATGCCTGTTGTTTTGGTGTCATCAAAATTCTTGTTCTTACGATGTTTATATTTTATTTGATAGAAACACGTTCCTCTATCTCGTTAACTATTTAAATGCTTAAACGGTGGCTCTAAATAAATAGAACCACCGCCCTGATTCATTTGTTTGTATAGTAATGTTTCGCTAATCAGGTTTAAGAGCGAAAACTCCCTTTTCCAAACCTCGCTAAAAGCCCGCTGGGCCTATGCTTTATGGATGCTTCCTAGGGTTGGTTTGGTTGAGATTGGGTAAGTAGGTGTAAGTCAATCTACTCGTCCCTTTATCCTTGCCACCACACTGTAAAGATTGTGGTCACTTAAGCTTTGTTGTTTCGAATCAATTGATACGTTTCTGACATCGACTAATAATTCAAATCGTTTAAGTTCACTAAACAGCCGGATCCCTTTGAAGGATCGGACACGAAAGACATCAGCCATTTCTCTTTGGAAGTCAGATCTTTGAAGCGATTTATATGCTTTTCCGCTCCTTTCAACGTTATAGAAGCGTTCAAATTGTTTCCCGCAGTGTTCAGTCATCTCAGAGATTCGAAGAGTCATGATTAATTTATTTTGTCCCTTAAACATTGTTCGATATTCGTGTTTCGCATAGACCATTCGATACTCGCCCTCAGGGACGCACAGAAGCGCGTCAGGTAATCTGATGTCCACGTCTAAGTATCTTTCATCCTTCGCTTGTCGATCAGATCGACTATGTCTGATTGAAGCCATGCGACGCTCCTTTCGCCAAGCTTAATGGGTTCGGGAAACTCCCCCATTTTGACGCCCGCGTACCAGCGGCTCCGAGAGATAGGATAGAGTTGTAAGACTTGGTCGATTCTTAGCAAACGAGGCGTTTTCAGTTCTTCCATTCGTTGGATACCTTTTTGAGTTAATTGGGATCCATTGAATACCAAATGGCTCGTTTAAGCTTTTACGGGATTCAAAGAAGTGTTGCAGAAATCAAAATCAGGTGAGGTTAGCTATTCGTTTATTTAAAAACAGATGACTTGGTCCTGGTATCTTCCGAGCTGGTAGTTAAAGACCTGACGGTTTTCACATCTGGTTGTTCCTGGAGGGGGGACTGCAGTCGTGGGCATCTGGTATTTTTGCACTGCCACTGGACAAACACCGGTGCAATTTGCCGCGACAGCAACCGCCGAATTACATAAAGAAACCTTCCTGCCATCTACGCAGCTGCAACGACATGACGGAGCTTGCGATTTTGGGAATTTCGGTGCGACGAAAGCATTTGTCCCGAGGGAAATGCTCGCAGGTTGTTGCCTCTGTGAGCTATATCCCCTAGAAAAATCCATCGGTTTAGAAGCACCAATTACAGGATTTTGTGGCATTAGGATTACTCGGCCCCTTCCAGAGATGCCTTTTTCCTCTTTTTGTCGCAGGAGTTCTTCTCCTAGCTGAGAGGATGACATCCCGCCCGTCCCACTAAAATCGTAACGCGGTGCTCTGTCATCATCCTCGGTGACGGCCTCGATCACTTCCTTTGCAACGTAAACGGTCGCTGCTACCGCGAACAAGTCGCCGAGAAAATTCCCAATTTTTTGTCTTCGTTCTCGTCTGGCCTGATCCCTTCGTTCCTGTCCAAGTTGAGCTCGAGCTTCAATCCTTTTCCGCTCGATTTCAGCAACCTCCTTGTCCATTCTCTTTAACCTAGCAAGCGCCTCTTGTCTTTCTCTCTTTTGACTTGCCAGAAGTTTTTTTTCTTCAATTTCCTTTAGTCTTTCTGCTTCTGCTCGTTGCTCGAGTTCGATCAGGGCATCCGGCATTAGTTTCCACATTGATTCCGCTAATATCGAAAGGCGGGCGGGGTTATAGTTCGTCTGAAGTTCTAAGCCCCTTCTCACAATCTGCAGGGCCTTTACGAAGTCTTCATTTGAGTCAATTCCAATTGCTTTAAGATAGAAGCCGCTTGGAACCCCCTCGTTGACTAAGCTATTAACCATGAGATCTAATTTGTCGTCGAGTGAACAAACGTCGTTTCCTTGGTCAACAATAAAAGCAATAATCTTCTCGTCGAGAGTGGCGTCTTCATCAACCATTTCGTTCATGAGATCACATGCGAATTCTTGATTTCTCCGAGAAGAAAAACTTTGATTCGCTCGTAGGGCCAAATCTAGACTGAGAAGAAGTGAATAAATAGAAGATTTATCCATGGTTACTTTATTTTTTTCCTTTGATTTTTGAACTAGATCGAAGCTGAAGTCGACCACTTCGTAAAGCTCATCTGGTTCTATGTTGACCTTCTCGGAGTGAAGCAATGCAATCGTTGATTTGCCGAGCATAAGTTCCCGCTCTTCTTTCGTCGCATGTTTTACAAATTCCCAAGCCGCCTCAATTTCGTCCTGTTTCATGGTCTGGATAGCTCTAATCGCAGTTGCTCTCTCAGAGCCAAGCTGAGACGCCTTGACGAGATAAGCAAACGATCCTTTATCAAAATCGAGTCCTTCTAAGTCGCTTCCAGAGTATGATTCCTTAGCCATTCTCAAGGCCGCGGAGGCGACAATATTTTTGTCTCTTTCAAGGTAATTTGTCGCATCGAGATCAGCGAGATTTTGTGTCAATTGTTTTTCTTTTTCCGGATCCGCGAACTTTGGATCTGAAGCATAAATCCTTCTTAACCAATTAATCTGAACGAGCACATTACTCAACTTACCGTTTTGTTGATTTGTTTGGTTGGAATAAAAGTTTTGCTCACCTGAAAAACTTGGGTATTTATTCAACACCCGAAGCATGCCTTCTAAATCGTTATTGCAAAGGTACAAATTAGCAATGGCTAAATTCGTACCAAAGAATTCCGGATCTCCCTCCAAAATTTTTGCGGACTGTATTGCAAGTAGATGTTCGTCGGATTTTAGGTGACCGGTGTCGAAGTCCCGATCAATGAGCTCGCTGATATGTTTAACATCTCTTGGTTTAGGGCAGTCTTTGTAGTGCATGTAAACGTGATTTCTCAATTGAGTTCTGTGGAAACCAAATCCGTCCGGGTAATTTACATAAATAAAACGCCAAAAACGCTCAGAGTTTCCAGCAAAGTCTGTCTTGTATATAGAATGTAGACCTTTTATCGTCCCAACTTGATTCGGACACTCGCTGAAAAAAAAAGTCTCATCTTGTGTGGCCATGCACTCCAGGTCGCTATTTTTATAACCAGAGTCTTTTGCTTCTTGGTATGTTTGGGTGAGGAGGAGAGCCCGGTTATACATAATTGAATCAGGTTTCTTTCCCTCTAGCTTTCCTCTGAATGAGAGTATTTGGGAATTGCGCTCGACATCTAAAAACACATTGGATCTGTCGGAGAATTTCATCATGTAATACTGTAAATCATCTATGTGCCGTATTTTCTGACCATTTAAGCGAATAAGCCGGTCGCCGATCCTGAGATCCATTCGGTCTGCCAAGGAGTCTTTCGATATGAATGTGATTAAAGACTCATTACCCAGCACCAGTCCGAGCTTAGAGCGAGGATTGGTGATGACATAGTCTAAAAATGCTTTTGGTGTGATTTGAAGTAAGGCGCGAAAGTTTCTCGCTGCCGGGTGCATAGCTACCAAAGGGTCGAGTTTTCCAACATTAATGATTTTATTCTCGAGCAGCTTAACCATGGACTGAAACTTTTCGTTATATCTCTGAGGGTCTGCACCCTGAAAGTTTTTATAGCGCGATCCAAAATGTTGGTGGTATGGGAGAGCAAATCGAAAGCCAATACCGTTGCCTGCAATAGAATGCTCTATCAACTCGAGCCCTTTTATTGCGGCGTGTTTTCCATACTTTTTAAGGAAAGCTTCTACTATGCCTGTGGGTTGGCTGGTCAAATAAACCAGATAAAGATTTAAAATAGATGGATCTCTCGCCAATGCACCTCTCTCAAGCTTTTCAAATTGTTCCGAGGGAGGCAGCTTCATTATTTTTTCGGCGATTTCTTGTTGTTGCCTTTGAAATGCCGGATATTTTTGATTTACGGTGGAAACCGGATCAAAAAAGAAATCAACAGCGTTCGTCTTTTGACTTGCGAGGATTAAGATAGTTAGCATTGCGCTAAAGATTTTTAAGTACAAATCACATCCTTCACTAAGCCGCACTTTGATCCCTTACTTAATCGAATGTGGTGTATGTTGTAAAGAATTTTTTAGAAAGGTTTATCCTTTGACAGCCTGGGTGCTAAATCTACAATCCCTCCGGCCTCGACAAGTTCAAAAGCTTCCTTGATTTGTGGATCCAAATGCTTAGGCGTGAGGTAGCGTTCACGGGATTGTGGTCTGATTAGTTTTTTTTCCTGAAGAAGTTTTATTGCTTTAGAGTTGCTCAGTGTTGGGTCATCTTTCTTGAGGAGCCGTATTTCATTTATTAACGCTATTTTTCTGTTTTGGTCGATCTCTGTTTTCCTTCCTGCTCCTGATCTTGAGCCTCCTCTTGAGGATTTTTCGCGCTGAGTCAGTTTGTCGAGGTAGTTTGACCACTCTTGCATCATCTCCGATCTCTCAGCTAAGTGAGACGTTCGATTGTATGCTCTTCCATTTGGGTCCTTAACAGCGTGAGAAAGTTGAGCTTCGATGATGTGCATGGGATATCCGAGCTCTTCGTCGATCAAAGTCCGTGCTGTCGCTCTGAAGCCGTGCGGAGTCACTTGATCGTTACCGTAACCCAGGGTGCGAAGGGCTTTTCTCACTGTATTCTCTGAGAGGGGTTTGTTGTTCCGTCTTGCTCCCGGGAACGCGTATCTGTTGTTACCGGTTAGAAGTCGCAGTTCTGTTAAGATTTTTATTGCTTGAAAACTCAGTGGGACCAGATGGTCTCTCCCCGTTTTCATCTTTCTCCCTGGAATCGCCCAGATTTTTTTCTCGAAATTTACCTCTTTCCATTCCATGTGCCTTATCTCTCCAGGCCGCTGGAATAGATGGATAGATAATTTTAATGCCGCTCGGACAATTTTTGTTCCTTGGTAACTCTCTGCTGCATCCATCAGCAACCCTAACTCTAGGGGATCGACAATGGCTGGTAGGTGTTTTTGCTTCAGTGGTTTAAGAACATCAAGTTCACGAGCAGGATTGCTATCAGCCCTTCCCGTAGCGACGGCATATGCTAAAACCGAGCGAGCTACCTGTCTTACTCTGTGTGCCATATCGACACTCCGTTTTTCAGTTCTATGCAGAATGACGGTAAGTTCTAAAGCTGTAATTTCCCTTACGGAGACATTCCCAAGGGTTGGGAATAGATCCTTCTCTAAAATCGCCATCTGTCTTTTCTGATGGTCTACAGATTTATCAGTCATCTTTTGATCAAACCATTCTATTGCTATTGATTTGAAGTCAGATTTATTGGAAATCTTACGGGTAAGTTTTTCGATCCTTCGTTTGTCTGAAGGGTTTTGGCCTTCTTTTAATAAGGCTCTTCCCACTTGATGAACTTCTCTAGCCTTAGCCAGACTTATTTCCGGGTACTTTCCGAAAGAGAGAGACTTTTCTTTGCCATCGAAGCGGTATTTCCAACGCCAGTATTTTCCAACTTCAGTAACAAGCAAGAAAAGCCCTCCGCCATCAGATACTTTAAAAGGAGTTTTCCTCGGTTTAATTGCTTTAAGTTTAGTCTCTGTCAATTTCTGCATGATTAGAATTCCAAATACGATCCGTGTTTAAAAAGCACCCCCAAAAGTACCCCCAAATTGGGGGTATCTCAGTGGATCTTCCAGGAGTTTCTCGGACACATTATAGACCTAAGAGCCTTATAATACTTGACTATTAGGACGTATTTGGATCTTGCTGGACTCTAGTTTGGTGGAGGCGGCGGGAATTGAACCCGCGTCCGTCAGTCCTCTGCCATCAGCTCTACATGCTTATTTTGTCTATTATTTAACTTTTTGCTAGCCCGACAAGCAGGGATCAAAAAGCGAGCTTGCTTTATGTTTAACTGCGTCAACCACAAGCGAGGTCTAACAGCGGTCCCATGAGTCGTGCACCCGGTTTGAATGCATGGGCACATCCGCCCCGGGTCAAGCAAACTTAAACTAGGTTTAAGCTGCTAGTGCGTAGTTTTCGTCGTTGGCAACTATAAAAGTTACAGCGATTTTTTAACGAGAGTCACTACCCTCTCGACATGCACCTCAGGTTTCGCAACCGGCGTCGAAGCCAAGTCGCCCCCTATACTTTCAAAATTATAAACAGGTTTAACTTCCAAAGGAATTTATAATCAGTTGAATATTGAGTTTTATCGTGTCTCTTTAAGCATGCGAGATTTATCCCTGTTCCAATCTCGTTCTTTAATGGCCTGTCTTTTGTCATGAGATTTTTTCCCAGAGGCTAAAGCAATTTCGCACTTAACTCTGTTATTCTTCCAGTAAAGTGCAGTCGCCACGCAGGTCTGCCCTTTTTTTTGAATACCGCCTACCAACCGATCTATCTCCTGTCGGTGCATAAGCAGTTTTCTTGTCCGCTGTGGTTCAGGATTTATGTGGGTTGAAACTGACTTTGTTGGAGTCAAATTACAACCTGAAAGATAAGCTTCTCCTTTTTGTATAAATACATATGAATCAACTAATTGAGCATTTTTCTCTCTCAAAGCTTTTACTTCCCAGCCCTCCAAAACGAGTCCCGCTTCAATTTTCTCATGAAGGTGGTAATCGAATCTCGCTCTTTTATTGAGTACGATAGTGTTGGATTGAGTTTTGGGTTTTTTTGTAGCCACAAGTAGACTTATCAGTATTAATTGGTTAGTAAGTATAGGCTATACGAAAGTTGCAAAGGCAAATAATTTTGATGTGCGTTCAAACTAAGTTTTGCAGAATATTCTTGAATAATTTCTCTTTCGCGAGAAGAGATAAATGACGGCCTCTTCTTCTGGAATGTGGTCCTCCCGATTGATTTTTATTCTAGCGGCGGCGGGTTCTGCTGTAGGGTTGGGCAATATATGGCGATTCCCTTACGTAGCAGGGGAGAACGGGGGTGGGGTTTTTGTCTTAGCTTATCTCCTTTGCATTTGTGTGATTGGTCTGCCGATAATGATTGCTGAAATTGTTTTGGGACGAGCTGGCAAGAATAGTCCAATTGCATCTATGAAAATTATGGCTAGAGACTCAGGGGCAAACCCTGCCTGGCAAATAATTGGATGGATGGGAGTGGTCGCGGGTTTCATGATTCTATCTTTTTACTCTGTTATAGCGGGATGGGCATTGGCTTATTTCCTTAAGATGATACAAGGTGCGTTTTTAGGGATTGATGCTGATAGTGCAAATAGAGTTTTTGAGGATTTTATCAGCAACCCTCATCGACTAGTCTTTTGGCACACTATTTTTATGGCGATAACTATCTTTATTACTTCCCGGGGTGTGGGCCAAGGTTTGGAGAGAGCTGTTAAGCTGTTGATGCCCGGTCTCTTTCTTCTTTTGATTCTTTTGGTGATTTGGGCTGCTTCGTCATCAGGCTATTTTTTGAAAGGTATAAGCTTCTTGTTTTCGCCCAAACCAGAGGATTTCTCAGGCGATTCAGTTTTTCTTGCTATGGGCCAAGCGTTTTTTACTCTTAGCTTAGGGATGGGCGCTATAATGGCCTACGGTGCTTATCTACCTAAGTCTGCTGGAATCGCTGGGTCCGCTCTGACTATAGGAGTGCTAGATACACTTGTTGCTTTGCTTTCTGGCATGATTATTTTTCCTATCGTCTTTGCAAACGGACTTGAGCCCTCCGCTGGACCGGGGCTTATGTTCGTTTCCTTGCCCCTTGCATTCGGTAACATGGTTGCAGGCCAAATCTTCGGCGCTCTCTTCTTTCTTCTGGTTTCATTTGCGGCTGTTACCTCCGCTATATCGATTAGTGAACCTGCCGTTGCCTGGCTCTCCGAAAAAGGAAAGTTTGCGAGATCAACGAGTGCATACACTATTGGGTTTTTAGCTTGGCTTCTGGGCCTTGGCAGTGCTTTTTCTTTCAATTTAATGAGTGGTTTTACGTTGCTGCCAGAGAAATCTTTCTTTGATTCGATGGATTTTCTCTCAAACAATGTCCTACTTCCCTTTGGCGGGATACTCATTAGTCTTTTTGTCGGATGGAGGCTCAAACCAGAAATCCTCTTAGATCAGCTTCCGGAAATCTCTAGGTTTTTTTTGGGCCTTTTGATTTTTTCGCTTCGATTCATAGCGCCTGGAGCCATATTCTTAGTTTTCGCGATGAGTTTTTTGAAATAAATGCCTCAAATTAATCGCTCAGCTTTGATGCCCTTTAAACAGAAGGATATATTTAATCTTGTTAATGATGTTGAAGCTTACCCTGATTTTCTTCCTTGGTGCTCCTCAGCTAAGATTTTAGAGAAGTCCCCTGACCATGTTTTGGCTAAGCTTACGTTAGAAAGGGTTGGAGTAAGTTATGACCTCGTAACGAGAAATCATTTAAGTCCCTTTAACTTTATTGATATCCAGTTTGTTGAAGGTCCACTCCAAAGCTTAAACGGGAGATGGGCCTTTACCGAGTTAGGAGATTTAGGTTGTAAAGTCGAGATGAGCCTTTGTTTTGAGTTAAAAAAACAAATCATTGATAAAGCTATGGGTTCAATTCTCGAGAGCGCTGCAGAAAATATGGTTAGACTTTTTAGTTCCAGAGCAGAATCTGTTTTTGAGGAGCTTTAAAAGAATTTGAAAACGCGTTCGGTCGGATAGATACCAATCAGATCAAGGGGTTTTTGACTATCATTTTATCCTATTCATTCTGTTGAATATTCTCACTTGGAACATAGTTCCCAAAAAAATGCGACAGTTTGTCTTTCTCGAAATAAATCGACAGTATTTGCTTGTTCAGTTTTTCGCCTGAAATTTGGATTGTGTACACGTAGTCCCATCGCTCTTTTGTAAGCGGGTCTTCTAGGACTGGATTCCCTAAAACGAATCTAACTTGGCTTTTTGACATGCCAGGCTTTAATCGATCAATCATCTGCTGAGTTATAACGTTTCCTTGCTGAATTCTTAATTTATAGACTCCGGGGAAGCCAAAATTAGAGCATCCAGAAATTAGTATTGAGCAAATTATCGCAATGAAATTAAGCCTGAACAAAGTTTCTTCCTAAGTAGACCAATTAAGTTGAAGTAGTGTATCTTTCTTTAAGGTACTATGTAATTGATTGGCGAAAAATAGATAAAAAAATGCCCGAAAAAAGTAAAGAGCTCAAAGACGCTGGATTAAAGATAACGCTTCCTCGTATTAAAATTCTTCAGGTTCTTGAGAATTCGACAGTTCAGCATGTGAGCGCGGAAGACGTTTACAAGATGTTGATTGCTGCGGATGAAGAGATTGGATTGGCGACTGTCTACAGAGTTTTGACCCAGTTTGAACAGGCTGGATTGGTAGCCAGACACAACTTTGAAGGGGGGCACTCAGTTTTTGAATTAACTAAGCAAGAGCATCATGACCATATTGTTTGTCAGAAATGTGGGAAAATAGCCGAGTTTTCAGATGAAAAAATCGAATCCAGGCAGGTGGAAGTGGCTAAATCTTTGGGCTACATTCTTTTAGACCACGATCTAAACATGTACGGTTTGTGCCCAGATTGTCAGTAGATTGAGTTTTAATCTTCTTCCAGTATAGTTTTTGCATAGGACAAAGACTGTTCTGTTTCTTCGATTCCACCTAGCATTCTTGCTATCTCCTTTACTCGTTTCTCTGGAGAGAGCTCTTCAACAACCGTGAATAATTTGTCTTCGTTTTGCTTTTTTGCCACCAAATACTGCGTTTGGCCTTTGGCTGCGATCTGGGGTAGGTGAGTGACGCACAGAACTTGGGTTCTCCGTCCAAGTTTTTTGAGCAAATTTCCGACTACTTCCGCAGTTGGTCCTCCAATACCGGCGTCAATTTCGTCGAATACAATTGTAGGGGTATCTTTCCCAGAAACTGTGGCTACTTGGATTGCTAAACTGATCCTTGATAGTTCGCCTCCAGATGCAATTTTGTTTAAAGATCTTGGTAGCTCGCCAGGTATGGTCGAGATCAAGAAATCGACTTCATCCACTCCCTCTGCTTGCATTACTCTGTCCTTTGTTATTTCAATTTTAAAGATTGATTCTGACATTCCTAGACTGCGAAGTATTTCTGTAACCTCTTTTTCTATGCCGCGCGCTACCTTTGACCTATTAGATGACAGTTTGGCTGCTTCCATCTGATACTTTTCTTTGATGGTCTCATAAGATTTGCTTAGCTGAAGGTAAGATCGCTCTGATTCATCAAGCCCTGAGAGGGTTTTTCCTATAGTTTCACGAAGACCAACTAGTTCTTCAGGTTGGATTTTATGCTTCCTCGCTATTTCATAAATTTGGCCGAGGCGATCCTCGATTTCACTTATTCGATATGAATCTCCATCAAAATTTTCGAGGAAACCTGAAAGATCTTTGAACGCCTCGTCCATCTGAATAAGAGAAGATTCAAATAATTCTCTCACCTGAAGTAAGTGTTTACTATCAATTTCAGATATGTTTTTAAATCCCTTGTTTATTAGCGATAGTATGTCTTGATCTTGCTCTCCGTTAATAAGAGATAAAGTCTGTTCAATTTTTTCTCTGTTCTGAGCAGTTTTTTCCAACTCCTTATACGTAGCTTCTAGTTTGTCTGTCTCGTCCTGTTTTAGGTCTAGCGTCTCCAGTTCTTCTAACTGGTATCTTAGTAGCTGTTCTTTTGCCCCAGTATCAATCCTAGTGTCTTCCATAAATTTGAGCTCTGCCTTAGTCTTTTGTAACTCACTAAAAACTAATGCTACTCTCTTTTTTAGTTCCTCTAACTCCGCGTATTTATCAAGCAAATTTAATTGGTGGTTTTTCTTTAATAGGAGTTGGTGTTCGTGCTGAGAATGGACATCGAGAAGCATCTGGCTGAAGGTTTTAAGTTCCGACAGGGTGGTCGGGGTGCCATTGATGAAAGCTCTAGATGGCCCTTCTCTCTGGATTACTCGACGCAATATGCACTGTTCTTCATCGTCTAAATGCTTGTTTTTCAACCATTCAAGGGCTCTAGGTTGTCGTCGCAAATCGAATCTGGCGTTTACTTCGGTCTTATTCTTGTCGGCAGGGATAAGAGACGAGTCCGCCCTCTCTCCTAACGCTAAACCCAGAGCTCCGAGAAGTATAGATTTTCCAGCTCCGGTCTCGCCAGTTATCACATTCATGCTTGCGTTAATCTCAAGCTCTAAATGGTCTACAAGCTTTAGTGATTGTATATCAATGTTGGTCAACACGTCAGTCGGAGTCCTCAGACAGAATAAACTCTGGGTTTGCAACGTTAGGATCGTCTGAGAGAGTCGATAATGTCAAATTTTAATGCATTGGGAATTTATCGAAGGTAGTTTACTATCCTAAATCGCTAAGATAGTGAGACCCAACCTTGTCAGATCCGTTAAATGAAAAATCTAGAGTTTTGTTAAACTCTTTGGTTGAAAAGTATATTGAGGGAGGCCAACCGGTTGCTTCGAAGGTTTTGGCGGGTTCCTCAATGGTTCGCGTGAGCCCTGCTACTGTGCGGAGTATTATGGCGGAGTTGGAGGAACTCGGTTATGTTAGCTCTCCCCACCCCTCGGCTGGAAAAGTGCCAACAGCGCTAGGTTATCGATTTTTCGTAGATAGTTTGATTAATGTAAGTCCATTGGGCTCTTATGATTTAGCTAATCTCAATCGGTCACTAGACCCAGATTTATCCTCTAAAGAGCTTGTTGAATCAGCGTCATTGATGCTTTCCGAGTTTTCGAGAATGGCTGGCCTGGTGACCCTGCCGAAGAGAGATCAGGCAACGTTGCGTCACGTTGATTTTCTTAGTCTAGATGGCAAACGTGTTCTCGTTATTTTAGTTTTGGATGATCACGAGGTTCAAAATCGGGTTATCTATACCAAAGAACCTTACACTGAATCGCAGTTGCGAGAAGCTTCGAACTACATGAACGTAAATTTTACTGGTGTTGCCTTGAGCGATGTTCAAGAGCACTTAGTTCGTTCAATGAAAGTGGATCGAGAAAATATGAACACCTTAATGAAAACCACGTTGGAGGTCGCCGATAAAGCTTTTGAACCGGACACACCAAGTGATTATGTTGTAAATGGCCAAGAGCATCTGCTCAATACTAATCGAGCTCTTGATGACGTTCGACAGCTTTTTGAAGCCATTTCTATGAAAGGAGATATTTTGCATCTACTTGATCGTTGTATGAGCTCTGAGGGAGTGCAACTGTTCATTGGAAACGAATCCGGTTACGAAGTACTTGGCGATTGTTCATTGGTTACAGCCCCCTACCACATAGACGGTGACTTGGTTGGTGTTTTAGGTGTTATAGGTCCCACCAGGATGCCTTACGACAAGGTAATTTCGATCGTTGACGCGACCTCTAAGGTTCTCAGTGCGGCAATGGAATTCCAAAAAAAATAAATTTTTCGATATTTATCCTTGAATGCGTTGAATAAGACCCCATATTCAATTCACACGAACTATCTTGCGGAAAAAAATGACGGGCCCAGAAGACGTTGAATCTAACAAAACAGATCTTTTAGGTGAAGATCTTGAAAGCGATCAAGACACACAAAGTAACTTGAATTCTGATTCCTCAGAGGAAAATCTTAAGGACAGTGAGGAAGAAGAGTTTGAGAAAGTGCATGCTGAGCTTGAGAAGCAAATGGATATAACGCTCAGGGCTGAAGCGGAGTTGCAAAATGTTCTTAAGCGAACAGCTAGGGAAGTAGAGAACGCACACAAATATGGGTTAGAACGATTCATTCAAAACCTTTTGCCCGTTGTGGATAGTTTAGAAAAAGCTGCAGAGGCTAGCGCGCTAGATCAGAGTGAGGGTTCAGACACTGCGATCGAAGGAATTAATCTTTGCTGCAAATTGTTTGTGGATGTTTTAGAGAAAGAAGGAATAAAAGCTATAGATCCATTGGGAGAACCTTTTGATCCCTCTGAGCATCAGGCCATGTCAATGGTCGAGAACTCTGATATGGAACCAAATTCCATAGCAGCAGTGGTGCAAAAGGGTTGGAAACTAAATGAGCGCCTAGTTCGCCCCGCGATGGTTATGGTGGTCAAGGGAAACGAAACTAAACCTCCTGAATGAATTTTAGGAAAATACTTAATCATTTGAGCACGGCATAGACATCTCGCATGTTCGATCTGTGTCAAGAAACTGGAGAATCAAAATGGGAAAGATAATCGGGATCGATTTAGGGACGACAAATTCATGTGTTGCTGTCCTCGAGGGATCCGAACCTCGAATTATAGAAAACTCTGAAGGCGACAGAACTACACCATCAGTGGTTGGGTACGCTGAAGAAGGCGAAATCCTGGTGGGACAAGCTGCAAAAAGACAGGCTGTTACAAACCCAACTAATACCTTGTTTGCTGTAAAGAGACTTATCGGACGTCAGTTCCATGACGATGTTGTCCAAGACGACATAAAGAAGGCTCCTTATAGTATTACGAAAGCTGAAAATGGAGATGCTTGGGTAGAAGTCAAGGGTGAAAAAATGGCCCCACCTCAGATCTCAGCGCAAGTTTTAACAAAAATGAAAAAAACTGCAGAGGACTATCTAGGAGAAGAGGTTACAGAAGCGGTCATAACAGTGCCAGCTTATTTCAATGATGCCCAGCGACAAGCTACTAAGGACGCAGGAAAAATTTCGGGCCTCGAAGTTAAGCGAATCATAAATGAGCCCACGGCAGCGGCTTTGGCTTATGGTATGGATAAAGCCACCGGTGATTCGACTATTGCTGTTTATGATTTAGGAGGCGGTACTTTTGATATATCGATTATTGAAATTGCGGATGTTGATGGTGAAAAGCAGTTCGAGGTTTTATCTACCAATGGAGATACGTTTTTAGGGGGAGAGGATTTTGATCTTCGTTTAATCAATTATTTGGCCGATGAGTTTAAAAAAGACCATGGTATGGATTTGCATAGCGATCCCCTTGCGCTTCAGCGTCTTAAGGAGGCCGCGGAAAAAGCGAAGATTGAATTATCCACGAGTGGACAGACAGAAGTTAACCTCCCTTATATAACCGCTGATAATTCCGGCCCCAAGCACCTTGTGATAAAAGTGACTCAATCAAAATTGGAATCTTTGGTAGAAGACTTGGTAGAGCGAACTTTGGAACCACTCCGTATCGCTTTGAAAGACGCAGATTTAGGCGTTTCTCAGATTGACGACATTATTTTGGTTGGTGGACAGACTAGAATGCCCCTTGTTCAATCAAAGGTAAAAGAATTTTTCGGGAAGGAAGCGCGAAAAGATGTAAACCCAGATGAGGCTGTTGCGCTTGGAGCCTCTATCCAGGGAGCAGTTTTAGCAGGAGATGTCAAAGATGTTCTTTTGCTAGACGTGACCCCTTTATCCCTAGGAATCGAGACTATGGGTGGCGTCATGAGCGCTTTGATAGAGAAGAACACTACTATCCCAACGCAAAAATCTCAGGTTTTCTCGACCGCAGAAGACAACCAACCTGCAGTCACTATCCACGTCTTGCAAGGCGAAAGGAAGCAGGCTGGACAGAATAAATCTTTAGGACAGTTTGACCTTGCTGAAATCCCCCCAGCTCCTAGGGGCACTCCTCAAATAGAAGTGAGTTTCGATTTAGACGCAAACGGGATTTTAAATGTCTCAGCAAAAGATAAAGCAACGGGCAAAGAACAGTCTATTATTATCAAGGCTTCGAGCGGTTTGTCAGACGAAGAAATCGAAAAGATGGTGAGGGACGCTGAAGCAAATGCAGAAGAAGATCAGAAATTTGAGGAGCTGATAGCAGTAAGAAATGCTGCGGATGGCATTATTCATGCGACCAAAAAGACACTAGAAGAAGCAGGGGATAAAATAGCTGAAGAGGAGAGAATTGCGATTCAAGATGCAATTACTCAAACTGAAGAAGCTCTTAAATCCGGAGATAAGGAACAGATAGAGACCAAGACTAAGGAATTAACAGAGGTAAGCTCATCTTTAGCACAGAAAATGTATACTGAGTCTGAGACTTCTGATGGAACCGCTCAAAAAGACAGCGATTCAAATTCAAGCGGGGAAGCGCTCGATGCGGAGTTTGAAGAAGTCAAAGATGAAAAAAATGATAAGTAGGCCGGTTTGGTATTGCTTTGCCGCTTAATGTAGTTCGAGTTCCTATAGTTAAGAAAAGAAAATGGCAAAAAGAGATTACTACGAAGTTTTAGGTGTTCAGAAATCTTCCTCTGAGCAAGAGATAAAGAAGGCGTATCGTCGTCTCGCCATGAAATTTCATCCCGACAGGAACCCAGATAACGCTGATGCTGAGAAGAAATTTAAAGAGGCAAGCGAAGCAGCCGAGATTCTTCTAGATCAAGAGAAGCGCCAAGCTTACGACCAGTTCGGGCACGCGGCAGTCGATGGAAGTGCTGGAGCCGGGGGTTTTGGAGGGTTCGGTGGATCTGGTAGTTTCAGTTCTGTTTTCGAGGACGTGTTTGGAGATATTTTCGGTGGTTCGGGTGGAGCTAATCAGAGAGGAGGGCCTTCTAGGGGATCTGACCTCAGGTATGTTTTGACCCTGGATCTTGAAGAGGCTGTTCGTGGTTGTAACCCAAATATAAAAATCCCTGCGCTTTCCCAGTGTCGTGAATGTAAAGGTTCGGGCGCAAAAAAGGGCACGTCTCCAATTGATTGCGTGCAGTGCGGTGGTATGGGGCAGGTCTCGGCTAGACAAGGAATCTTCTCTATCCAACAGACTTGCCCCCGATGTCGTGGACAAGGGAAAATTATCAGCGATCCTTGTTCTGTCTGTCGCGGACAGGGTAGAGTAGAGGAACAAAAAACACTATCTGTGAAAATACCCCCGGGCGTTGATTCTGGTGATAGAGTTAGGCTTTCGGGTCAAGGAGAGGCAGGCACCAATGGTGGGCCTGCGGGCGATCTCTACGTTCAGGTAGAGGTTCGTGGGCATAACATTTTTGAGCGACAAGCGGAAAATTTATATTGTGATGTGCCTTTGAATTTTGTAGATGCTGCGCTTGGGGGTGAGCTAGAAGTACCCACGCTGAATGGGCGGGTTACACTTAAGATTCCGGCTGAAACCCAAACTGGCAGGCAGTTTCGTCTTCGTGGTAAAGGGGTGAATGTCAGTCAGGTCAGAAGCGGCGGAACCGGCGATCTTTACTGCCGTGTGATTATAGAAACCCCCGTTTCTTTGAATGACAAGCAAAAAGACCTGTTGCGAGAATTCTCCAAAGAAGGTTCCGAACGGCAGAGACCCCATGAATCAAGTTGGTTTGATAAGGTTAAAAAGTTTGTAGACTCGATGAAAGATTAACATTTTCTTATTTCGAACTATAACTTGAGGGAAGAAGTGAATGATAAAAGTAGCTGTCTTAGGTTCGGCGGGGAGGATGGGCAAAGCGCTCATAAAAGGTATTGCAGATTCAAAATCCTTAGCTCTGTGCTCTGCGATCGATAAACCTGGTCTCAAACTGATAGGCGAGGATTCTGGACTTGTTTCTGGGATTGAAGCTAATGGGATATTAGTGAGCGACTCATTCTCGTCAGCTTCAGGCAATGTTGACGTTGTAATAGACTTTACGTCTGCAAAAGCTACTTTGAAGAACATCGAGACGTGCCTAGAAATGAAAGTCCCGGTAGTTATCGGAACCACTGGTTTGGGTCCAGAAGGGGAAGATCACCTAAAGAAAATCAGCAACTCGATTCCTATCGTTTACTCAAGCAATTATAGTCTTGGGGTTAACGCGACAATCAAGCTAGTGGAGCTTGCTACCCAGGTTTTGGGGGATTCGGTCGATATTGAGATCGTTGAGTCTCACCATAACAAAAAAATAGATGCTCCTTCTGGCACTGCTATTACCTTAGGAGAGTGCATTGCCAAGGTTCTAAAAAAAGATCTTCACCAGTCAATGGAAAATGGTCGTTCTGGATCAAACAGCCCTAGAATACCAGGAAAAATAGGTTTTCATTCTATCAGGGGCGGAGACATTGTGGGAGATCACAAGGTTTTATTTATTGGGAAAGAGGAGTCAGTAGAAATAACTCATAAGGCTCTAAGTCGAGAAAACTTCGCCTCTGGAGCTTTGAGGGCTGCAGAATGGGTTTTTAACAAAAAAAAGGGCTTTTTTACGTTGGACGATGTTTTGAAGGTTTGAACAGAAGCGAAAGATTTAAGGCAACACTGGACCAGAATTTGCTAGTCGATTAAACTCTAGTATACGGTTAAAGCGGGTGGGTCTTCCCCCTCGCTTTTTTTTGGCTAGGCATCACGGTTGGAACGGTCAAAAAGGAGTTTCTTCTTGAAAAGCAAAGCAGTACTCGCTCTCGAAAATGGCATGATCTTCGAGGGAACTGCTATCGGAGTAGACGGCCTCTGTGTAGGAGAGGTTGTTTTCAATACATCCATCACAGGCTATCAAGAAATCCTGACTGACCCTTCTTACGCAAGACAAATTATTACCCTTACTCATCCACATATAGGAAACACTGGCATTAACCCTGAGGATAATGAATCTCCAAGGATATGGGCTTCCGGGTTAGTGGTCAGAGACCTCTCCGAAATTGTCAGTAATTGGCGTAGTAAAATGAGTTTGGCTGAATTTCTTGTTAAAAATGAGACAGTGGCTATTTCCGGCGTAGATACTCGTCAGCTTACCAGCGTTTTGAGGGAGACGGGCTCGCTAAAAGGAGCCATATTGTCTGGAAAGAATATCGGTGCTTCTGAGATAGAGCGGGCGGTCAATTCTGCTCGAGAATTTAGTGGGCTCGTCGGAGTTGACTTAGCACGTGAAGTAACCTCTGCGCAGTCTGCGTTTTGGAATGAGGGCCCATGGAATATCAAATCGGGATTTACAAAATCTGACGGCGGAAAATATAAAGTTGTCGCCCTAGATTTTGGAGTTAAAAGAAACATTTTACGCTTATTAGTGAGCAAAGGCTGCTCAGTTAATGTTGTTCCCGCACAAACCTCTATAGACGCAATCTTAGAATACGAACCCGATGGAGTCTTTTTATCAAATGGCCCGGGGGATCCAGAGCCTTGTGACTATGCAATTGCCGTTGTGAAAAATCTTTTGTCAAGGAATATCCCCATTTTCGGTATTTGTCTGGGCTTACAGATCCTGGGAATAGCGGCTGGAATGAAGTCCATAAAAATGCTTCACGGTCACCATGGTGCAAATCATCCCGTACAGAACTTAGAGACCGGAGAGGTATTGATAACTAGCCAAAATCACGGCTTTTGCCTCGATGATTCGCAAGTTCCAAAATCTGTGGAGATTACTCATCGTTCCCTTTTCGATAATAGTGTTCAAGGCGTGCGTCTTAAATCAAGTCCGGCTTTTGGCTTTCAAGGGCACCCTAAATCAAGTACTCTATACCCGCTATTCAAGATTTTATATTTCTTATTTATCTGCTCTAGTTTAAAGGCAGCTCTGGATCTCAAACCTTCTCTTCGAGACGTTAAGACATATTGGTCTCTATTTTGTCTTCGAAGCCATTCCCCTTTAGATGCTTTCTTCCCCATTTCCCTTCGATCCCTTATGATACTTAGCCAAAGAAACTTTCGCTGACATGAATCCTAATGGACAAAAAGTTTTTAAAAAAACTAATATCTATTGGCCATACTCTGAGCCCGATCTTGAGGATAACAAAACAAGAGCTATCTCCAAACGTTTTGCATGAACTCAATCGCGCTTTAGATGATCATGAGCTGATTAAAGTAAAAATAGTCGGCGAAAAAGAGATCCGGGACAACCTTTTTCTTCAACTGAAAGAAGTTCCTGAAACGAAAGTAGTTCAGCGAATTGGTGGAGTTGTGCTTTTGTACAGGCTCAGCAAAGAAACAAATAAAAAGCTCTCAAACATTTTTCGTGCGGGGAAATAACGATCTACAAATGCTCTACTTTGCATATTTCATACTCAACCGGTCCTTTTGGGGTAGACACGATTGCTGTTTCTCCTTCGTTTTTTCCTATCAAAGCCCTTGCTATCGGGGAGTAAACTGATATTTTGCTCAGCTTTATGTCAGACTCTTCGTCTCCCACTATCTTATATTGAACCTCTTCGTCACTCTCATAATTTAGGAGTCTGACTGTGGAGCCAAATATTACTTTTCCAGTTGGAGTTATCTGACTCACATCTATCACGTTTGCATTTGCGAGCTTTGACTCGATATCCAAGATTCGGCCTTCGATAAACCCTTGTTCTTCTTTAGCGTATTGATACTCAGCATTTTCCCTAAGATCCCCTTGCTCTCTCGCTTCGGAAATAGCTTGAACAATTCTAGGTCTTTCCTCTGTTTTCAATCTTTCCAACTCTAAGCGGAGGATTTTTTCACCATTGACGGTCATGGGGGTTTTTTCCATACAAACCTCTAACCCTTGCTCAATTTTAAGTAGCTAAGCCTAATTTTTTTCATAAACATAACAATATATTTTATAGCTAGTTTTTTAACGATTGTAGACTTCTCACTGTTACATCCTCTCCATGCATTAGAGCCTCTACGCTTGCTTTACCGCCCGCTATCGTGGTGGTGTAACAGACTTTATTCTGAAGGGCTGTTCTTCGGATCTCAAATGAATCAGCAATTGCTTGCTTACCTTCAGTTGTATTAACAATAAAACTAATCTCGTGATTTTTTAACATATCAACTATATGCGGCCGGCCCTCTTGAACCTTGTTAACTATCTTAACGTCCACTAAAGCCTGTTTTAACATATTCCCCGTGCCTCGAGTAGCGACGATGGAAAACCCCAGCTTCGTAAGATTTCTCGCTATATCGATCAAGTATGGTTTATCTGCATCTCTTACGCTTAGAAAAGCATTTCCTTGACTTGGAATTGGCTCGTTCGCTGCCATTTGCGCTTTGCCATAAGCCTCCGCAAAACTGAGACCTACGCCCATCACCTCCCCAGTTGATTTCATTTCAGGACCTAGAATTGGGTCAACTCCCGGGAATTTCCCAAAGGGGAAGACAGCTTCTTTCACACTGTAAAAATGAGGTAGCTTTTCTTTTAAAAACTGCTGCTCTTCGAGAGACACCCCTAACATGCATTTCGCCGCCACTTTGGCCAAGCTGGTTCCAATGCATTTCGACACGAACGGAACGGTTCTAGAAGCCCTTGGGTTTACTTCCAGCACATAAATATCGTCTCCTTGAATAGCCAACTGGACATTCATAAGCCCACATACCCGGAGGTGCTTTGCCATTCTCGCTACCTGATCTCGAATTTTTTTCAGCAGAGATTCGTCTATGCTGAATGGCGGCAGAGAACAAGCGGAATCCCCTGAATGAATTCCCGCCTGTTCGATATGCTCCATAACTGATCCAATAACTACATCTTTCCCGTCTGACACAGCATCTACGTCTACCTCGATGGCCTGATCAAGAAAGCGATCGAGCAAAACAGGACTATCCCCAACCAGTCCTTCAACCTTCTCCATATAGGATTTAAGCTCCGACTGATCGTAAACTAATTCCATTGCCCTTCCCCCTAAGACATAGGATGGACGAGCGATTAATGGGAATCCCAGTTTATTAGCAATCTCTATTGCCTCTCTCTTGCTTTGCACGGTTTCGTTCGCGGGCTGCCTCAAATCAAGACTGTTTATCAACAATTGAAATCGCTTCCTGTCTTCTGCCTCATCAATTGCATCAGGAGAAGTCCCTATTATTGAAACCCCCGCCTCTTCTAATCCGTTGGCTAATTTAAGTGGCGTCTGTCCACCAAACTGGACAATAACCCCTTTTGGTTTTTCCAAATCAATAACAGACATAACGTCTTCAAAAGTAAGCGGTTCGAAGAAAAGGCGATCAGATGTATCGTAGTCCGTCGATACTGTCTCAGGATTACAATTTATCATTATTGCTTCATATCCTTCCGATTTAACAGCCAAAGCCGCATGCACACAGCAATAATCAAACTCTATACCTTGACCAATTCGGTTTGGGCCGCCTCCCAGTATTACTATTTTTTGCCTGTCTGATGGGTTTGCTTCACACACCTCACCATAGGTCGAATACATGTAGGCGGTTGAAGCTTTGAATTCAGCTGCGCAGGTATCCACGCGCTTAAATATTGGTTTTATGTCATTCTCTAACCTATGCTTTCTGACCTCTTTCTCATTACAGCCTAACAAAGATCCAAGCCGAGCATCCGAGAACCCTTTTTTCTTCAAGTTCATTAATGCTTCAAGAGACAAACCATCCAGTTTTAGACCAGTAATTTCAGCTTCGGAATGAACAATGTCCTGTATTTGGTGAAGAAACCAGATATCAATACCAGTGAGTTCAAAAATTTTTTCGATTCGGAAGCCAGCTCGAAAGGCATCGCCGATGTAACGAATCCTATTGGAACTTGGTATCCTAAGTTCTTTAGATAGGACCAAATCTAGCTCTTCCTTATCCGCTTCAATCAATGGGTCGAGCCCCATTATGCCTATTTCTAGACTGCGCAGGGCTTTCTGAAGACTCTCTTGAAAAGTTCGGCCAATCGCCATCGCTTCGCCTACAGATTTCATCTGCGTGGTCAACACATCTTCGGCTTGCGGAAATTTTTCAAAAGTAAAACGTGGTATTTTTGTTACGATATAATCGATTGTCGGCTCAAATGAAGCAGGGGTTGCGCCACCAGTTATATCATTCAGAAGTTCGTCTAAGGTATAACCAACAGCCAATTTCGCGGCTACTTTTGCGATAGGAAAACCGGTCGCCTTCGAAGCTAAAGCAGAGGACCTTGAAACTCGTGGATTCATTTCTATGACCACAAGCCGACCATTTTCTGGATTTACAGCAAACTGAACGTTTGACCCGCCTGTTTCTACGCCAATTGCACGGAGTACCTTTAAGGAAGCATCCCGCATTATCTGATATTCCTTGTCCGTTAGGGTTTGAGCAGGAGCTACGGTTATTGAATCACCAGTATGTACGCCCATTGGATCAAAATTTTCTATTGAACATACAATGATGCAATTATCATTTCTGTCGCGGACAACCTCCATCTCAAATTCTTTCCAGCCAAGAAGAGACTCGTCAATAAGGAGCTCCTTTGTTGGAGACAGGTCCAAACCGCGCGAACAAATTGTCTCGAAATCCTCTTGATTGTAAGCGACACCACCACCAGAGCCACCTAAGGTAAAGGAAGGCCGAATAACGCACGGGAAACCTAAAACCGCTTGAACCTGCCTGGCTTCCTCTAAAGAATGAGCAATAGCGCTTTTTGGAGTCTCAAGTCCAATAGATTTAATTACCTGATCAAACTTTTGTCTATCCTCAGCTTTATCAATGGCTTCTTTGGAAGCACCTATTAGTTCAACTTCGTACTTATCTAGCACTCCCTCTCTGGCAAGGTCTAGAGCGCAATTCAAAGCAGTTTGCCCCCCCATTGTAGGCAAAATTGCGGTAGGCCTTTCCTTTCGAATTATATTCTCAACATTTTTCCATTGAATAGGCTCTATGTAAGTAGCATCTGCCATTTCAGGATCAGTCATAATGGTCGCAGGATTTGAATTTACCAAAACAACCTTGTAGCCCTCCTCTTTGAGAGCTTTGCATGCTTGAGCTCCCGAATAATCAAACTCACAGGCCTGACCAATAACTATAGGACCAGCTCCAATTATCAGAACGCTCGAAATGTCGTCTCGTTTAGGCATTTTTGCTCTCCATCAGAGTTACGAA
>CACFLG010000015.1 GCA_902567095.1 uncultured OM182 clade bacterium | reverse complement strand
CTTCGCGTAACAGACATTGAAGAGTCGTTAGATTTTTACGGTAATAAACTTGGATTGGTTGAGAAAAGGCGTCATGAGAATGAGATAGGACGGTTTACGCTGATTTTTTTAGCTGCGGAAAATGATAAAGGTCCCGAGGTAGAATTAACTTACAACTGGGATGGCGATAGCATTGGGGAATCGAGCAGAAATTTCGGACACTTAGCCTACGAAGTTGATGATATATATAAGACTTGCGAGTCTTTGATGAACAAAGGTGTGATCATTAATCGTCCTCCAAGAGACGGTAGGATGGCTTTCATTAAATCTCCAGACAATATTTCTATAGAATTACTTCAAAAAGGAAACGCAAAAGATCGCTCGGAGCCTTGGGTTTCAATGGAGAACGTAGGAACTTGGTAGGATAATAGTACGAAAGGTATCGAAGGTTTCAAATTCATCGCCTCTAACGACCGACGTCGGTGAAAAACTGAAATATTGGTGGGAGGGAGTTCAATGATCAAAAATGATTGGTTGGGACTAATTACCGAGGAGATAGTCGACCCCGAGCGGGAGATTTGTGATCCCCACCATCATCTGTGGCATAGAAATGGATCGAAGTATTTGTTGGAAGAATTTCTTCTCGATATCCGGACGGGACATAATATAACAAGCACGATCTATGTTGAATGCGAGTCCATGTATAGTAAAGATGTAGCTAAAGAGCTTGCGCCTGTTGGGGAAACCGAATTTGTGCAAGGTGTCGCAGCAATGAGCGCTTCAGGCGGGTTCGGAGACTGCAGAGTAGCAAAGGGAATTGTCGGTTTTGCTGACTTGAGCTTAGGAAGCGCTGTTCAGACCGTACTAGAATCTCATGTTGATGCAGCTCCAAAAAGGTTTAAAGGTATTCGGCACGCGACTGGATGGCATGAAAGTCCAAGGATAAAAAATTCACACTCGAACCCAAAAAAAGGTGAGATGCTAACTGACTCATTTTTAGAGGGTTTCGCTATTTTGGGAAGGCTCAACTTGAGCTTTGATGCGTGGTGCTATCATGAACAGATATCGGAAATCGTTCAATTAGCCAGTATTTATCCAGAAACCAAAATTATTCTTGATCATTTCGGGGGGCCTCTTGGAGTTGGCCCGTATGAGGGAAAAGGGGATCAAGTGTTTGGGGATTGGAAAGAAGCGATCTCTGAGCTCGCTTTTTCAAATAACGTTTACTTCAAGCTAGGCGGGATTAGTATGAAAGTGAACGGTTACGATTGGCATAAGAAAGCTTATCCGGCCACCTCCGACCAATTAGTTGATTTGACCGGACGATATTATGAATTTTGTATTAACCTATTCGGTAGCAAGCGGTGTATGTTTGAAAGTAACTTCCCTGTAGATAAGGTCTCCGTTTCCTATCACATTCTTTGGAACGCATTTAAAAAGCTCAGCAGGCATCTTACCGAAGAAGAAAAAAAGGATCTCTTCTATCAGACTGCAGCAACTGTTTACAAACTTGATTAGAAAACTTATTTTGCGCTCCCTATATTTTTTAGATAAGGCGATTAAAAGTGCGTTGAACGGGGTGGCTCCGCGCAAAATGAAGATGTTCTTTCATCCGTCGCCTTAATTTATAATCGATAGTTAGTATGTCTCTTACTAGAAGAAAGTTGCTCCTTAACATTGTATCGGGCTTTGGTGTAGCCGGCCTGATTGCGCTTCTTTTCCCTTTCCTGAAAGGAATCTTTCCAACACTGAAAAAAGAAGAAGCGAAGGAAATAGATGTCTCTGCAATGAAAGATGGAGAGGCAAAGACTGTTCGCTGGAAGGGTAGGAACGTCTTGATTGTGAAACGACATCCAGACTTTATAAGCAAACACTCAAGCCATTTAAAAAGTTTAATTGACCCCTTTTCTCGCAATTCGTCGCAGCCTGAGTTCGCGAAGGGCCATCGACGATCGGATCGAGATAACTATTTGGTCGTCTATTCGTATTGCACGCTTCTGAGTTGCGAGTTGAAAAGACTGCAAATCGAAACAGAGAAGGGTGATGTTTTTTCAGGGTTTTTCTGTCCTTGTGATGGGAGCCGCTATGATACATCGGGGAGAGTAATTGCTGGCTCTGCTGCAAAATACAATCTCAGTATTCCCAATTATGAACACGTAAGTGAAAGTCGCATTCGTTTGACTGGAGTTTAGCTAACAGAACGGACGGCAGAAAAAATGTTAAAATCTTCGCATGCTTAGTTGGGTTAACAATTTTTTACAGGCCGTCTCAAAATGAAGCGATTAACTATGGTTCATCACAGCATAGGTGGCAAGACGAAGGAGATGGCCAGTCTACTAACCGATATCCTCTCGAATGAGGATCAGTTAATAGAATTTAGATCCTTTTCGGCGTTCGAGGCTAAGGCGAGTGACATTCTTCAATCAGACGGGATAATTTTTGGTACTCCAGTTAACTTTGGCTATATGTCTGGAGCTTTAAAAGATTTTTTTGACCGAAACTATTACGAGCTTGAAGGAAAAGTAGAAGCCGTTCCTTATGCAATCTTCGTTTCGGCTAGTACTGACGGTACGGGTGCGGTAGAATCCGTGCGGCAAATATGCAAGGGGCTGAACCTCAAGGAGGTCCAAGAACCGCTGGTTTTGACAAAAAAATTATCCGAGTCCGATCAAAGCCGTCTGCGAGATTTTGGGATGACCATGGCTGTTGGCATCGACGCTGGGATATTTTAGTTAACTTATGTTTTTGTTGTAATAGACCTATTTATGAATAGACATGGCCTATTTAAATCCAATCTCAAGCTGCCAAGGCTCTGCACGGAACGTCTAGTTTGTAGGCTGTTAGAGCCCCATGAAGCAACTTTGATGTGCAGCTTCAGGAAAGAGAACAAAACCCATTTAGAAAAGTGGGAACCTCTTCGAAAAACAGCTTTTTTTACAGAGAGTTTCTGGCAGGCCCAACTTCGTGTCCAGCTTCGAGATTTTCGAGAAGGCGTTAGCACAAATTTCTCTATCCTTGACAGAGACGAACTATCCATCGTTGGTGTGTGTAATTATACAAATATTGTGAGGGGAACTTTTCAATCATGTCAGTTGGGTTACGCGATTGCCAAGCGATATGAGGGGCAGGGGCTGATGGAAGAGGCCTTACGTCAGACGAACGACTTTGTTTTTTCAGAACTTGGTCTCCATAGAATCATGGCTGCTTATCTCCCTCATAATCACAGGAGCGGTTCTTTGTTGAGCAAGCTCGGTTTTAAAAAAGAAGGTTTTGCCGAGAAATATTTAAAGATCAACGGGGTCTGGGAAGACCATGTTCTTACTTCAAAAATCAAAGATAGGTAACGATCTGCTTAAATTATCTCTATCCTGATAACGGATCTTTTTTTGATTCTCCCGGAGATCCAAGAGAAGAAATTAACTGCGTGCATTTGAAAATTATACTTCCCAATAAGTGCTTTATAGGCCTTATTTTCTTCAATCGGGTCCTCCACGATGAACGAACGAGCGGTTAGCCAAGTTTTTAGGTCCCTCCCTCTCCAGTCGCACTCGGTAATCTCAGTGGCAGCGTTATTTCTAATCCTTTTGATTTTTCCAGCATTTTTTGCAGAGAACACATGGAGCTGATTATGGCCTGTAGAGGCAAACCACACAGGCGTTGCTACGGAAGCACCAGATTTTCTGAACGTCTTTAATGACAGATAGGGCGCGTTAAGGTCCATCTCTGGTCCCTCCTTATGACTAGCGTATTTTAAATAAAAGAACTAAAAGAATTGGAGTAACTACTGCCTGTAAAAGCATGAATCTTACTAGGACTTGAGTATTTGACCAACCGAGTTTCTGCCTTACGTGGTCGTGCAGGGGATATCTGATTTCAGAAAAAATACCGATTCGAAAAAACCGTAAAAGCGCGACTTTAATGAGGCCTGTTGCTCCATTTAAAAGAACCACCAGCGCTACAACGAATATCAAAAAGGGATTTCCACTAGCAAGGACTAGAGCTCCCAGCAACAATCCGACCGGGCGTGATCCGGAGTCGCCCATTAGTACGTTGCTAGGGAAGCTGTTGTGCCACAGGTATCCCGCTAAGCAACCCACCATAATGAAGGCAATAATAGACCAGTCCGCACCAACTGGATAATGCGGCACGAGAAGGTAATCAGATATTTGAAGATGTCCCACAACGCCGTATAAAATTAGGCCCAAGAAGAGAATGCCCATGCTCGAGAGACTAGCCGATAAGCCATCTACGCCATCAGTGCAGTTGGTTGCATTTATTGATACCCATATCAATACAGTCCCCCCTAATAGATACAAACCCATTGGCAGTTGCACTGGATCTTTCAACAAAGGTAACCAAATAGTCGAACCTTGGAGATTAAACACCATCCAAGATGCAAAAAAAGCCAAGCCTAAATCTAAAGCTCCCAGGCGATATTCAGACCAACCATTCTCCGAATGGTCGTCCAAGAAGCCGACTATCATGGCAATGAAAATGCACCCCAAAAGGCCCATAAAGTCTATCCTAAAAGGGACCAGTAACAGGCTCAGAAGTATAAAAACGGGAACAAAGAAAACACCAGCTGATATTGGTTTTCCTACGCTTTGCTCTGCCTCTATTGCGAAGGCGCGCCCCTTGTCCGTTGGCAAAAATTTCCAAATTTTTGGGAGGAGCCCGAAGGTTAGCAGAAATCCAAGTGCTCCTCCCAGACTTGCGAGGAATAAAAAAGAGGTGAGCAGTCTGAATGGGCCTGAAACCTCTGTGAGAAATTGTCCTAAATAGTGGAGCACAGAAATTTCCTTATGCAAGAGCGAGTAGTATAAAGCCTCCGAAAAATCATTTCACATTAAATTATAGGACTTTTTTGAGTTCCGAAATCCAATCTCTTGATTGAAGATAATTTTCGTAGAGATCTGACTCGGGTGAGCGTGGCTCGGGAGTCCAATTGTAAGTCCATTTTGCCAAAGGAGGCATGCTCGCCAGAACCGACTCTATTCTTCTCCCAGATTGAAGTCCGTATTTAGTTCCTCTATCAATTGCAAGATTAAATTCGACATATCTTCCTCGCCGATAAAGCTGAAAATCTCTCTCCCTATCGGTATAATTTAGTTTTGCGCGCCGGTCGAATATTGGAAGATAAGCGGGTAATATCGCATCTCCAATGCTTTTAGTTAAATCGAAACTTTTCACAAATCCTCCTTCACTCCAGTCATCAAAAAAAATCCCGCCTACTCCGCGATGCTCTTTTCTATGGGGTAGATAGAAGTAATCATCGCAGTTTTTTTTGAACCTCTCGTAAAGCCCAGTATCGTGCGCGTCGCAAGCAGATTTTGCAGTGGTGTGCCAATGCAGCACGTCCTCCGCGAAGGGGTAAAATGGGGTTAGGTCAAACCCGCCACCGAAATGCCAGTGGCCGTTATCAACTAGAAAAAATCTTAAGTTCGCATGAAAGGTTGGAACGAACGGGTTTCGCGGATGCATAATCATCGAAATAGAAACTGCCTCAAAAGATCTGCCTGCAAGGGACTCATTCCGTTCAGTTGCTGCTGCTGGGAGTTTTGTTCCTTTAGAGTAAGTATATTGAACAGCACCTCGCTCAACGTGAACTCCATCGTCAATGACTTTTGGCTTACCTATTCCTCCTGTCTCTGACTTATTCTCTTCGGAGCTGAATTTTTTGATGGGTTCTCGCTCTTCAAACGCTTGGCAAACTCGCTTTTGCAAGCTTTGAAAATAAGTTTTAACTTGTTCAATGTCTCGCATCGTGTCCTGTTTTTTACCTAATTAAGTTTTTGGGCGTCGGTCAGACTACCATAGCAGCAAAAAAAAATTCTTCCTTGTCCAACCAGAATAGAAGAATTTTCACTAAATTATGGTTTAAAATTCATTCATCTTAAAACGTCGGTGTTAATACCGACAAAAGGTCATTAAAGGTCAGAGAATAATGCACGCAAAGAATCAGCAATATTTTGAAGCTCTGGAGTTAGCGGAGGGACTGCTCTCAAAATGCCTATCGCACGTAAAGGTCGGCTGCAGTGAAAATGGAAGATTGAATGCCGCGAAGTTGGACAATGCGCAACAGGTAACATCTGATTTAGCTTCATCGGTAGCCGAGCTGGCTTGTGCCAAAGCTTTTTTAGAGTATTCAGAGTCAAAAGGCGATTTGGAGCATGAACTAGCGCAGACTTTTTCGGCCGAAATGATCTTAAATGTGAGAGCACGAATTACAAGGTGCCCGGTGGATTTCGGATGCGAAATCGCCGACCTAAAAGGATTCGATGTGGTGGCTGGATGGGACAAATTATGCGCGGCTAACCTTCAAAAGCTTGGTCAAATCATCGTTGAAGGGAACGGTGCGATCGGCGATCGCGGATTAGACGAAGAAAAGCAGTTAATGGTGGAGACCTTCCATCAGTTTTCAGAGGATGTTGTGAAGCGCTGGGCTGAGGATATCCATCGAAAAGATCTTATTATCCCGGATGAGATACTCGATGGAGTGCGGGAGTTGGGATGTTTCGGGCTTAGCATTCCTCAAAAATATGGGGGGCTTCTGGCTGATGGCTCCGAAGACAGCCTGGGAATGATCGTTGTCACCGAAGAGCTCACTAGGGGTTCCTTAGGAGGAGCTGGAAGCTTAATAACAAGACCAGAAATCATGGCTAGGGCTTTATTGGATGGCGGAACAGAAGAGCAAAAAAATGTATGGTTACCAAAGATAGCTGAGGGTAAACCATTATGTGCGATAGCAATCACGGAGCCGGATTTTGGTTCTGATGTAGCCTCGCTGAAAATGAAGGCTAGCCCGGTTGAAAACGGTTGGTTACTAAACGGGGCAAAAGCATGGAGCACATTCGCGGGTAAGTCCGAGGTACTCCTCACTCTTGCCAGGACAGATCCAGACATGAAAGCCGGCCATAAGGGATTGAGCTTGTTTATCGTTGAAAAACCCGAGTTTGATGGCGAAGAATTCGTTGTAGAGCAAGCAGGAGGGGGTAAGCTTTCAGGCTCGTCGATTCCTACCCTCGGATATCGAGGCATGCACTCTTTCAATCTCTTTTTTGATGACTTTTTTGTTCCGCAGGATAATTTGATCGGTGAGGGTCAGGGTCTAGGAAAAGGGTTCTACTTTACTATGCGCGGTTTTATGGGGGGTCGAATTCAGACTGCGGCGCGTGCGTGTGGCTTAATGAGCGCTTCTTTGGATTCTGCCCTTGCATATGCAAAGGATCGGAAAGTGTTTGGTCAGCCCGTAGCTTCTTACCAGCTCACCCTAATTAAGTTTGCAAAAATGGCCATGTATATAGGGGCGTCAAGGCAGTTCACATATAAAGTTGGGCGTCTCATGGATGAAGGGGGTGGGCAAATGGAAGCGAGTTTAGTTAAATTGCTTGCTTGCAAGTTAGCGGAGTGGGTTAGTCGAGAAGCAATGCAAATACATGGCGGGATGGGCTACGCAGAGGAAACGACAGCCTCTCGCTTATGGATCGATTCAAGAGTTTTATCCATTTTCGAAGGGACAGAAGAAACTCTAGCTCTCAAAGTAGTGGGAAGGGCTCTTTTGGACAGAGCAGCTTAAAATAAGGGGATAACATGGACTTAAAGTTCAGCGATGAAGAATTGAGGTTCCAGCAAGAGGTAAGAGACTGGATAGAAGACACTTATCCAAAAGAGATGCGAGAGAGGAAAGAGCTTACGGGGGGTACTTTAACCAAGGAAGACTATGTTTTCTGGCAGAAAGCCCTTTATGAAAAAGGTTGGGCAGGAATCAATTGGCCTGAAGAGTACGGGGGGCCCGGATTTACTGCAACCCAACGCTATCTTTTTGACCTTGAAATGGCCAAAGCAGGAACCCCAGGAACTATTCCGTTTGGCCTTAGCATGGTTGCGCCCGTAATAATGAAATTCGGGACGCCAGAGCAAAAACAAAAATACTTGCCTGATATTTTGGCCGGTAATGTCTGGTGGTGTCAGGGGTACTCCGAACCAGGTTCAGGTTCCGATCTTGCTTCTTTGAGGACCAAGGCGGTCAGGGATGGTGATCACTTCATAGTTAACGGAACAAAGACTTGGACTACGATGGCTCAGCACGCTGACATGATTTTTTGTCTGGTTAGAACCGAAGACGAAGAAATTCCTCAAAAGGGAATATCTTTTTTGCTCATAGATATGGATTCACACGGTATCGACGTTAAACCTATCGTTACCATTGACGGCCCGCCCGCAGGGTTCCAAGAAATCAACATGGTTCATTTTGAAGACGTGAAAGTCCCCGTAGCCAATTTAATTGGAGATGAGGGGAAAGGGTGGACCTACGCGAAATACCTATTAGAATTTGAAAGAGGAACCGCCTACAGCCATGGCTTGAAGGCTAGTTTAGATAAAGTTAAGAAGGTCGCTGCTGAAATAGAATGTGGCTCAAAGGAAGGTAAGTTGATTGACAATCCAGACTTTGCAAGTCAGTTGGCCGAAACTGAGATAGCGATATCTGCAATGGAATATACTGAGCTGCGGATCTTGTCGAGCCTCTCTGCAGGAAAAAATGTAGGTCCGGAGTCCTCGCTGCTTAAATGTAGAGGTACTGAGCTACAACAAAAACTAACTGAACTGGCAGCCGAAGCGGCGGGAAATTACTTGATTCCGTTTAGCCATCCATCCCCCAGCAAAGGCATTAATTGGGAGCCCATAGGTACAGCAGAGTCTGACAGTTCAGCACCGACGTATTTCAATACTCGAAAGGTTTCTATTTACGCTGGGTCGAACGAGATACAGAGGAATATTATGGCAAAATTAGTTCTAGGCCTTTAAACCAGTCAATTCGTAGAGTTTAAGCTTGAGGAATATTCGGAAATAGATGTAACGGGAGCAAGGTTGGTGTCATTAAATGTCTGCTTCCTCTCACGTCTTGTTGCTGCAATGGGAGGAAGAGGGGTTTGAGTTAACGCTTGAGAAACCAATTCTGGCAAACCAAGCATCTGAAGAATCGAACGAATAGCGTAATTAACGCAGCTTGCATTTGCGTTTCTACTCTCAATCTGCGAGATTACATGCTTAACCATTCCTAAAATGAGCGATTGAGTGAAAGATGGATCATCTACTCTAAACCTTCCGCCCTTTATACCTTCCTCTATGTCCGTGAGTGCTTCATCTTCAGGTTGATGAAGAGTTATGTCCTCGGAAAGACCGGTATTACTGATGAATTCTCTCCACTCATTGTGGTTAAAGGCCTGATCAAAGTAGTATCTCAAAGTGATCGTAACTCTCATAGCAGGGTCTTTTATTTTATTTCTCACCGGTTCTAGATCCTGCTGCATTTGACTACGCAGATGAAGTGCGACTGCGACAAAGATATCGCGCTTAGTTTCAAAATAATTGTAGTAAGTGCCGGTAGCTACATCTGCTCTCTTCGTTATTTCTTGGATAGAAATTCTATCGCTTCCGCGCTCGGCCACTAGGTCTCTAGCCGATTCGAGCAAAGAGCGCTTTGTGTTGTTTCTTTTTTCTGATTCGCGATCGTCCATTTTACAACGATTTACCTTTGATATGGTGTCCAGTGGGTCAACGTGCTGATTCTACACAAGTATTTCTAAATTTAAAGGAATTTCTTCTTTAGTTCCGTAAGATTAATTCGGCTTCCTTTTCAAAATACGACTTTACGGGTTAATAGTCGGACAAGAACAATTTATCTTAAGGTGTTAAAGATAGAGGAACTGAGAGTTCGGCAGCAAAATAAAAAGAAAAAATCCCTCGACACTCAGCCTCTAAAGAGATGATTATCTTTGAATAGGAAGGACGATTGGGCTTTGATCGCTTGATCAATAAAAACCTTCACAAGGAGGGTCGCTAATGGAAACCGCACAACATCATTTGTTGGATACAGTAACAGGGATAGTCCTGCTTTTGCTGGTAGCGGCTTTGACTACAATTGCGAGTAAACGATTGAAGAAATTGCCCCTGACGATACTACTAGTTTTCGTTGGGATTGTTATATCAAACTTTGGCGGCGATATTTCCGTTTTCGAATCGCTTCGCGGTTTTAAGATCACACCTGAATTAGTTCTGTTTGTTTTTATTCCTACGCTCATTTTCGAGTCAGCGTACAACTTAGATGTGAAGAAGGTTTCAAGAAATATCGGCCCAATTTTAACTTTAGCGGTGCCTGGCTTGCTAATCTCGACGGCCATAATTGGATCTATCTTTTACATTTTCACCGATGGATTCAGTCTTTTGGTTTGCCTCTTGTTAGGTGCGATATTGAGCGCGACGGACCCTGTCGCAGTGATCTCTATATTCAAGCAACTCGGAGTGCCTGAACGCTTGACAGTTTTGGTCGAGGGTGAAAGCTTATTCAATGATGCTACTGCACTTGTGCTGGCTACAATTATGTCGGGGCTGGTTATCAGTGGAGTCTTCTCGTCTGAAGTTTTAGCAAATGGAACGTTAGGATTCCTTTTTGTTTTTCTAGGCGGTGTGACGGTGGGTCTTCTTTTCGCATATTTCACTGGTTTGTTGATAGGTTTGGTCGACGATGACCCTGACGTCGAGATAACTTTAACAACTATATTGGCCTATTTTTCTTTTATAGTTGCGGAACATGTTTTTCACGTTAGCGGCATTATGGCAGTCGTTGCGGCAGCGATGGTGATGGGGTCTTGGGGCAAATCCAAGGTCTCGCCCTCCAGCGCCGGGTTTATGGAGCATTTCTGGGAATACCTCGCCTTTATTGCAAACTCGCTTATATTTTTATTGGTTGGTCTCCAGACAGATTTGATTGCTCTATGGCAATCCTTGGACCTAATTCTTTTAGTAGCGTTCGCGATGTTAATTGCAAGAGGTCTCGTTGTATTCCTAGGGGTTACTCTGGTAGGGAAAATCCCGGGAAGCGAGGCGATTGGTATGCCCTTTAAATTGGTGATGTACTGGGGTGGATTAAGAGGGGCTATCGCTTTGGCCATAGTGTTGTCGCTTCCAGACTTCGATTATAGAGACACTTTGGTAACCATCGTCATGGGCGCCGTACTCTTTACATTGATCGTTCAAGGGTTAACGATCGAATTACTCGTGAAATATCTGGGACTGGATGCCTTAGGGAAGGGGGATTTGGTTGCGAAACTTGAAGGAACCAAACAAGCGAGGAGGGCAGGGGAATCGACTTTAAGGGAGCTGGTTTCGGGAGGTTATTTCTCTGAGCGAGTGGCCAACAACATTGAAAATCAACTTAGTAATGATTTGGTCGAGCTGAATAGAGAGATAGAGCTTCTTGAAAATGAACTGTCTGAGACTGAGATTATTTCAATCTTGTTACTGAGGTCACTCGCTAGAGAGAAAACTGAGGTCTACGACCTGTTTTCTAAAGGGCTCATCAATGAATGGTCGTTTAGGGAGTTGGATGGCTGGATAGAGTTGCAAATTGATCGAGTGAGATACCAGGGTGAGTTGCCGTCTTCAAATATCCCGAGGACAGTCACAAGAATTTTTGATGACCTAGTAACGAACCTAATTACTATTATTGGCTTAAAGGTTTTAGGCGAAAGCAGGGCCACTTCGAGGGTCGTCCGTGACTATGCTGTTGGCTGGGGAAGATATAGGTCTGCTAGTGCCGTTTTGAATGAGCTTGAGAAAATCTCTGGGCCATCTCCCAATAGCTCTGGTGCGAAAGATTCGGTAAGAAATATTTACAGATCATTAAGGAATGAGATTCAAGAAGAAATAGACGAAGTCGCTATTCAGTACCCCGAGTTTATTGAAGCGGTGCAGGAACAGCTTGGCCAGAGGCTTGTCTTAATAGCCGAAAACGAATCGATTAGGAGTGCTTCAAGGTTAGGTTTGCTCAAGGTCGGCATCGCGTCGAAAATGCGAGATGAGCACAGAGAAAAGCTTAAAGAGATCAAACACAATGATCTATCGAAGACTTTAAAAATAGAAGCAGACGAGCTAATAAAGAAAGTGCCAATGTTCTCTCAGCTTGCCGAAAAAGAAAGAGATCAACTAGCTAACCTTTTGCGTGCTAGGACAATTCCTCGAGGAAGATTGATAATAAGAGAGGGCGAAAAAGGTGACTCTTTGTTCTTAATAGCGCGCGGCATTGCAAAAGTGGAAAGGACTCAAAATGGCGACATTGAGCGGCTAGCAACGCTATACGCAGGTGACTTCTTTGGCGAGGGAGCGCTCCTGAGAGGGGAACCAAGAAATGCTAGCGCAATTGCGGCTACTCCCTGTTCTTTGTATGAACTCATTCGCTCTGATCTAGAACAACTTTTTGAAAAACAGCCAAGTATCAAAGAGCAAATAATCTCGATAGATCATGAGCGGTAACGGATAGAAAATCAGTTTTCAAAAAATGCCGTAATCCAAGCCCTCACCTCTGATGGTGTCCCTGAAAAAGTTAGTCGATCTATTTTCTTAGTTAGCTGGTAAACGTACATTGGGTCGTAATATTGTTCTAAAACAATTTTTATCCAATCTTTGTGAAGCTCTGGTTTTTTTTCTCGGAAGGCTTTCAGAATTTTTTTCTCGATATCTTGATGCAACTGATTTCCCAATTTTTTCTTGATTTTATAATTAGATAGCAAAAGATATTCAGCAAACTTTTCAACTCCATTGAGTGTAAAAGTGCTCCCATAATTAGCGCTTTGCTCCAAAATATACTCTTCCCATATATTCTGGATCCTAAACTCAAGATTCTCTTCGATGACAATCAGAGGCGACCTAGCCATTGTTTCCTGAAACGGTTTAGGGATAGATATTCGACCAATTAATTTTCCTTCGTCTTCAATAATAATCCTTTGAAGGTCTCGCTTCCTGTAAAGCTCTACGGCTAATTCATTCTCGAACTTTCCTTGAGTTGGTTGCGCATCCAAGTGCCTTCCAAAAGCACTACCTCGGTGGTTGGCAAGGGACTCTAAATCAATAGACTGATGATATTCAGACAGTATTTTTGTCTTTCCAACACCCGTTTTCCCAGCCAATAGCATCAGCCTGTGGTCCGTCTCAAAAACGGTTAGTAATTCAGCTCGTAAGCCTTTGTAGCCGCATTTGATCCTATCAACGAAAAAACCGCTTTCTTCTAGCCACGCCTGAGCTATCTCTGAACGCTTTCCCCCCCGAAAACAGAATATTAAGGGACCTGAATTGTTCGACAAATACTCGCGCCATAGAGCTATTCTCTCTTCTCGTTTTTCCCCTGAAACTAATTCAAAACCCAAAGACAGTGCTGCCTCCTTGCCTTTCCTTTTATAGGTCTTCCCGACAATTGCTCGTTCGTCGTTATCAAGAATTGGAAGATTGACTGCTCCGGGCAAAGACCCTGCGTTGAACTCAATCGGAGCTCTGAGGTCAATGAGTCCGGAATGCATTTCAAATACTTCCGATAAAAGCGGGTTGTAGTTCAATTAGTCTCTGATTTTTTAAAAAGAAGGGAAATTCTAACAGTTTATTTCGACTTCCAGTTATCAAGTTCGCCCGTGACTAGAAATTGATCAGGATTTTAACGATTTATTCCAACCGACTGCCTCGCTTCATTCGGTAAATAACTGAGGCACTTGGACGTGAGGCTTGAAAGGCCAGAAGAGAAGCCCCCAAGGGAGTCTATTTTCTAGGGTAGGCCAGAAATTTTTATATTTCCTTTAATTACTGCTAAAGATTCTGATATCCAACGCATTCTAATCATTTATTTAACATAATATATATTATGCGCACTTGGTAGTGTGGGTTTGTCCTTAAGAAAATTTAAAGCCGGGCCCGCACTCAAGCAATAATTGGCCTTCAAGCGCTGCCTCCCTATGAATTTGGATCTCCTGGTAAGATTCATTTCGAAACATATCAAGCATTAAATCTGTAGATGGGTATTTGATAAGCGCGACGCTGTCCCAATCGTCTTCACCAAAGCCAATGAGGAATCCCTTAATATCGCCGGAATATATTATCTCAGTACCTAACGGAGCCATGACCGTATCAAAACCAGATCCGTATAGTGCGTAGGCTTGCCTACCAGTAAGATTTGTTGCCCGCCCATCCTTGTATTCTGCTTTGATTCTAAATTTTAGGAGGTTCAGCATAAATATAGGATCGCCTGTTTTTCTGTCTCGGAAGGCTCGGACTTGATCACCAGTTGGCTGCAAATTGATCCTGTTCATAGGCTTTTTTCTCAATCTGAAGAATATTTTCGAAGTTTACCCACTAACTCGAAGGTTTTTCTAGTCTACGTTGATCGGGCTAATAAAAACAAGATTTCGTCTCGCATCTCTAATGAACCAAATTTGTGTTTTTCTGTGTTCCTGGGATCGCGAGTTTGTGCCAGTGAAACCCGAGTCTTCTCCCTAGATCTTTCAAAAAAGCCTGACTGGAAATCAGGGTGGCTTTGCATCATTGAGAAGTGATCCCTCATTATGTCTGCTAGCTCTGCGGCTGGGTGCTCTGCATGCCGCGACATTAGGTAACAAAGTGTAGCGAGGAACGTCTGGACGTCTGCAGATGGATTGTTTCCTGAACTTTCCTTATCCATTTTCTTCAAAACTTTATTGTTGGAGAAACGGATACCAGCTGACGCCGTAGATACCAACGCGAGCTCCACAAATGGCAACCCAAGAAAAGGATTCTGAAATTATTATGGAAATCAATGACTTGGGCTTATTCGGATACAAAGAGACACTCCGGGACTAAAGAAGGCTTCAAAGGACGTGGACGGAGGGAAATTAGGCGATATATCTAGACTCGACCCACGCCCTTAAGAAGCAACATCATAATAACAGAAGAAAACAACAATGCAAATGATAATCATTATTATTTACAGTAATTCTTTATTTTCTGACTATTCTTCCAGAACTGACTCGAATGTTTCGAGCTCAGGGTGGCCAAGGTAAGTCCCTTTTGGAGCACTTGCCTGGGCGTGAGCTTTCCTGAAAGCATCGGATTCCGTCCACGCTATAAAAGCTTCTTTGCTTTCCCAGACAGAATGGGAAGCATACAAGACATGTTCGTCAGTAACGGGACCTTTAAGCAAAGAAAACTTTTTAAAACCAGGCACAGAGGAGAGATGTGAATCTCTTTCTCTCCAAATTTTTTCAAACCCTGCTTCAAAACCTGGAGTGATCTTAAAGCGATTCATAGCTAGGAACATATCGTGGTCTCCCTAATGTGTGTAAACATGTAATTTGCCTTTTCTTTCCTCTACAGATATCGAAGAATCATACACTTCACTCAATATATCTGAACGAATAACCTCCGATGGCGGTCCTGAGGCGACTACTTCACCCTCATTCAAAAGGTATATCTCATCTGAAAAGTATGATGCAAGGTTTAGATCGTGAAATGCAATTAAGACCCCTACTCCCTCCTCCCCGATTTTTTTCAAGATGTTCATAACCGCAAGCTCATGCGAAATATCAAGATTAGAGGTTGGTTCATCAAGCAGCAAATATTTTGTATGAGACTCACCTGGAGGTTGCCAGATTTGAATTAGCGCTCTACAAAATTGAACTCGCTGTTTTTCGCCCCCCGAGAGAGACAGAAAAGATCGTTTCAAAAAAGGAGATACTTGGCAAAGATCTGCTAGTTTTGAAACCGCTTCGGTAGCTAGCGGGCTTGATCCTAGCGCATCTCTTACCCAGCCCATACCCAGCACCTCTTCTACCGAGAAATCAAAAACAATATTGTTGTTCTGTTCCATGACGGCCCGGGTTCGGGCCAGTTGTTCTAGAGAAAGCTCTCCCAAAGGAAGATTTTCAAGATAGACCTCGCCCACTTCAGGTGCTTGCTCGCCCGAGAGTGCTGAAATCAGGGTCGATTTCCCTGCGCCATTAGGTCCAATGACCGAACAAATTGAGCCTTTTTTCAACGAAATGGAAATATTATCTAAAATTAGATGCTTATTTTTTCGAACTGATATACTTTTTGCTCTGAGAGGCATTAGTGCTTTGCTCGTGCGATAAGCCAAAGAAAAAATGGTGCCCCAATCGTGCTGGTAACTATTCCAACGGGTAATTCAATTGGCGCAATAAGCGTTCGGGAAGCTAGATCTGCAGAAATCATCAAGGCTGCTCCCAAGATCGCAGAGGCCGGAACCAAGATTCTGTGGGTGACTCCTAGAGTCAGCCTAATCAAATGAGGCACAACAAGACCAACAAATCCGATTATCCCAGATAATGCAACTCCAACGCCGACGCTTACCGCGGCCGAAAGAATGATGAACCTTTGTAATTTTTTCACATCTACACCTAAATGAAATGCTTGCGACTCGCCAAGTTGAAGTTGATCAAGCGCTCTGGTTTGCCTGCAGAGCATGATGACTGCCGATAAAATGATGCACGCAGCAGGTATTACGGTTTCCCACTCGGCTCTCGCGAATGATCCCATGAGCCAGAATACAAGTGATCTTAATTGCGCGTCATCGCTAAGGTATTGGAATCCCATTATTCCGACGGTGGAAAAAGCGTTTATCGCAATTCCAACCAGTAATACAGTAATAATACTAAAATGACCCAAATAAGAGGTGAACTTGTAGAGAAAAAACGTCACGAAGCTGGCTCCAAGTATTGCAGCTAAGGGAATTGAGTAAAGCACAGGCCAGCCAGAAAAATTAAAGGCCGAACCAAGAAAGATAGCGGTTGCCGCACCTAGCGCAGCCCCTCCAGATACTCCGATAAGTCCAGGATCGCCCAAAGGATTCCGGAAAACACCTTGCAACGCTGCTCCGGAGGAAGCCAAAGATGCACCTACTATCGCCGCAAGAACAACCCTGGGGGCTCTGATTTCTGCGAATATTATCCGCTCAACATCTGTTGCAGATCCAGAAAAAACTGAAAAAACCGATAGGGGAACCGACCCGACCGAGAAAGCTAAGATAAGTGCTAAAAGAAGAAAAACCACTAAAAAAACCATGTGACAGACCTTAACACTTATCGCAGCCATGGTCTTATGGTGGACTTTTATCTCGGCTCCGAATTCGTTTGTGCAGCCATGTTATTGTGAAAGGGTAAAAGACTTTTTAAGAGATTAGGAGGCATCAATTTTGCGACTTCGGCTATCCATTTTGGTTTACGGAATAATCATGTCCTCTATATCTTTTATTCAAGGCGCTCAGGCTGAAGAAAAAAGCCAATTTACGTTCACGTGGCCTTATATCGTCGATGGAAAGATGAGCCCAAGAGGTGGAAATACTGTGGGGGCGCCTTTAAAACTATCGGACAAACCCTCTGTAAACTGGACCAAGTTAAAAGATTCCTCAGTCAGCAAAAAACAAAAGGATAGGCTTGCGATTCTCGCAATGCAGGGGCCGTACAGAGCGAGTTTTGATTTCCTTGAGTCCGTAGGCTACCAAAATGATTATACCCCTCCTCGTCCCTATCAATCTTGGGGAACTGAATACGTTTATGTAATTGAGGACGATGAAGATTTCATATCTCTTCAACACATCCTTGTTATGTTTATGAGCAACGAAAAGCAAGAAATTCAGGGTCCTTTCGTGATAAAACATTGGCGCCAGGACTGGAAGTTCGAGAATTCTCGCTTGATTGAATACATGGGCCAGGATACTTGGGGGGCTCGACAGTTTAAAAAGAGCGAAGTTGAGGGTACCTGGACTCAAGCAGTTTTTCAGGTTGATGACTCTCCGCGCTATGAAAGTTTTGGGCGATGGGAACATGAGGGCGGTGTTTCGGCGTGGGTAAGCATGAAGACTTGGCGGCCGCTGCCTCGAAGAGAGTTTAGCGTGCGAGATGACTACGATGCTTTGGTTGGAACGAATCGCCACACAATCACCCCGAATGGATGGGTCCATGAAGAGCGAAATTTTAAAGCTAAAGGTAATAAGGGTGTCGTTGCAAAGATCATTGCACAGGAGCTTGGTTTTAATCGATATGAAAGGATTGAAGACCATGACTTCTCTTCAGGGGACAAATATTGGGAAAATACGGGCGTATTCTGGGCACTAGTCAGGGAGCAATGGAATGGGATTTTTCGTGAGAAAGAGTCTTTCTCAATTTCAAGAGCTGATGATGGAAGCAGTATGCTCTTTAGCATGATGGCACTAGCTAATTTGGTCGATTCCGGCGAGCTAAGCGACGAAAAAGAAATTAAAAAAGAAATTAATCAAAGATTTAAAAAGTATGTAAAAACCTCTGATAAATAACTATTTTTATGTCTAATCTCTAATTTACTTTAAGCTATTAAGCCTTAGTAAATTTTACATGGAACTCCTTCATCGGGAGAAAAAACAAACTGAAATTATGTACTGGTGCCGGTAACGGTCTTGCCAGCTCTATGTTGTCTAGACGCTGAATTAAACCGCTAAATGAACTCATCATCTCTTGCCTAGCTAGCAGGGCTCCAGGGCAAAAATGTCCGCCACTTCCAAAGGCCAAGTGGGCGCCTACATTAGATCGTTCAATATCAAATTGATGAGGGCATTCAAATTTACTCTCGTCTCGGCTAGCAGGACCATAACCAACTAGAATCATACTATCCTTTGGAATCAAGGTCCCGTTTAGTTCAACATCTTTCGCAGCGCGTCGGGCTAAGAACTGGACAGGTGCCTCCCAGCGAAGGACCTCCTCGATGAAAGGTTTCAAGAGTGAAGCATCCTCTTTCAACTTGACTACAAGCTCAGGATATCTGATTAACGCCCACATCCCGTGGTTGATCGCGCTTTGCGTAGTTTCGAATCCACCAGTGATGAGTTGGTGCATCATATTTTGTAGCTCATGCATCGAGAGTGGGTCTTCGTCTTCCGTCTGTGAATGCACAAATGCTGACATTAAGTCATTTTGCGGGACTGCCCTTCTCTCCTCAAAGATTTTTGCAAAGAAAAGTTGGGCTTCTAATTCAATTTTCGCGTTTTCCCTTATCTCTTCCTCACCTGCGACCGCTGATCGGCTTGCTCCCAGCATCGCGTCTGCCCATTTTTTAAAAGTACTCACCTGACTGTGGTCCAGTCCTAATTGCTCTGCGATAATGATCCCAGGCATTCGCATCGCGAATTCATCATTGAAGTCGCACTCCCCTTTTTCAATGAAATTATCAATAAGCTCCGAAACCACCTGATCAATGCGCGGAGTGAGCTCCCTGACTCGTTTTATTGTGAAAACTCGATCGATTAGCCGTCTGTAACGTCCGTGCTCGGGGGGATCTGTCCGCTGAAGGGTTTGCACATGCTCCCAGCCTCCACCCTCAACCAGGATCGAACGTTGAAGCTCCTCAAACTGACCCATGCTCGCCACCCGGACATCGGAAGAGAAAGTCTCCGGATCCCTGAGCACCTGGCGCAAATCGTCATATTTGGTGACAAGAAACGCACCAGTCTCAGGCATTTGATAGACAGGACATTCTTTATGGATTTCAGCGTACATATCCCAAGGTTCGCTGTTAACGTGCGGATCAAGCATGCTGAATTCAGAAAGCGTCTTTGCCATATCTTATCCTTAAACTAAGTCAACGTAGACCAACAAATATATAACCGATCCTTTTCTATCTCAACAAAGGATCCGAGCCGTTTTAAATTAAAAACGACCCTAAGAATCTCTTTTTTGGCTGTTTTGGCGAGTCTCTTGTGCCGTTTTCTAGTATAATTAATCGATCTTTAGAGAATGTTGGGAAGGCGTATAATTAAAATCATCTCTTTTAACGTAAATAGCGTTCGTGCTCGTCTGCATCAATTAGAAGCTCTTGTAAATAAATACTCCCCGGAGGTTATTGGTCTGCAAGAAACAAAAGTGACTGACGAAGATTTTCCAATCGAAGACATAAATAAATTGGGTTACGACGCCGCCTATATTGGTCAAAAAACGCACTATGGGGTCGCTATTTTGTATCGTGGCAATTCGTTGAACATACAGAAAGGATTTGTCACCGATGATGAGTCCAGCCAAAAAAGGTTTATATCGACTACGCTTGAAATGAAGGATTCGCCTCCTCTCACCATACTGAATGGTTATTTCCCGCAGGGCGAAAACCGAAAACACCCCACCAAATTTCCTGCGAAGATAAAATTTTACTCGGACCTTGATGCACATCTACGGAAGAATCACTCTAATGAAGACCATCTTTGTGTAATAGGAGACATGAATGTAGCTCCAGCAGACAAGGATATCGGGATCGGTGAAAATAATAAAAAAAGGTGGTTGAGGGACGGGAAAACTAGTTTTCTCCCTGAAGAACGAGAAATGCTCGAAACGCTTACTGGGTGGGGGCTGGAAGACCAATTTCGGCGTTTTAATCCAGATACTGCCGATCGTTTTTCGTGGTTTGATTACCGTAGTAAAGGTTTTGATGACGACCCGAAAAGAGGACTACGAATAGATTTGATACTTGCGACACCATCATTAGCTGCAACCGCAGTTGATTCGAACATAGATTACGAAATCAGGGCTATGGAGAGACCCTCTGATCATTGCCCTGCCTGGGCAGAGTTCGATTTAGATATTCGCTCCTGACAAACTCACTTTTGGCTAGGGATCGTTTGAGAGGTCGCAAAATCGTCGATTGAATCAATGAGGACTTATTCACCCATTGTTTTGACAACGACTCCGATCAAATTGACGTCACTTTTAGTAATGAGAATCATTATCATTGATAATAGCAATGATTAAATCTCAAACAATAGCTTTTAGCTATCGTAGTTATCAAAACATTCAAATAGATTAAGGTGAACCTTTTCTTATACTCAAGTCGTATCAAAGGCATTCGATAACTAAAGCTAACAAATGGAGTCCCGAATCATGGAATTAAAAGATAGTAATACTTTACAAAATCTTAAGGACGCGTTCGCTGGCGAATCCCAGGCAAACCGTCGTTACCTCTACTTCGCAGCAAAAGCTGACGTAGAAGGCGAAAACGATGTTGCGGCTGTCTTTCGCTCAACAGCTGAAGGTGAAACCGGACACGCTCATGGCCACCTTGAGTACATGGAAGCCGTAGGGGATCCCGCTACTGGCCTGCCGATTGGAACCACAGCCGCAAATTTAGAGGCTTCGGTTGCTGGGGAAACTCACGAGTACACGGATATGTATCCGGGAATGGCCAAGACAGCTAGAGATGAGGGTTTTGATGAGATCGCAGATTGGTTTGAGACGCTTGCTAAAGCAGAACGTTCTCATGCAAACCGTTTTCAAAAGGCACTTGACGCGATGACAGCATAGACTGAGCTACACCTAGCGGGTCCGCCGCTTACAATTAGGGAGCTTTCTAGCTCCCTTTTTATTTAGTTAACCAGGGAATCACAGCTATGAAGTCAAGGGAAGGAAGCCTAGAGGCCCCAAAAAGAGAAGCCTTGGATTGGAAAAATCCGGATTTCTACGACAAGGATTTGCTCGAAGAAGAAATGGAGCGAGTTTTCGATGTCTGTCACACCTGTAGGCGCTGCGTCAGCCTTTGCGACTCATTTCCCACACTGTTTGATCTGATCGACGAGTCTGAGACATTCGAGGTTGACGGCGTAGACAAGGCCGACTTCGGGAAGGTGGTTGACCAATGCTTTTTATGCGACTTGTGCGCTGAAACCAAATGCCCCTATGTGCCTCCGCACGAATGGGCAATTGACTTCCCCCATCTCATGCTCCGCGCAAAAGCTCAAAAATTTGCCGCTAAAGACACCAAATGGCGAGACCGAATTATCACCTCTACTGATCCAATTTTCGACGCTATTTCTACGCCAGGGGTTGCTCAGGTAGCTAACGCGGCCGCCGACTCAAAAACGATGCGAAAGGTTGGTGAGAAAGTCTTAGGGCTGCATAAAGATGCGCCCTTACCTAAATTTCTCCCTAAAGCATTGACTAAGTCCTTGCCAAACGAAATAGGCTCGGAAAGCTTAGCAAAGGCTACAGAGAAAACGACGGGAAAGGTCGCGATCTACGTGACTTGCTATGGAGATCACAATGAGCCGCAGATGGTGGAAGATTTAATTGCTGTGCTCGAGCATAATGAAATCCCCGTAAGAATTTTGAAAGATGCTCACTGCTGCGGGATGCCTAAGCTGGAGCTTGGGGACCTTAAGAAAGTTGAAAAAATGAAGGACGCTAACTTGCCGCTGTTCATCGAGGCAATCGAGAACGGATACGATATAATTGCCCCCATTCCGTCTTGTGTCCTGATGTACAAACAGGAATTGCCACTCATGTTCCCTGAAGACGCCGATGTCGCGCGCGTTCAGGCCGCTTTCTTTGATCCGTTCGAATACCTGATGCTTCGTCAGAAAGCGAACTTGATCGACCAAAATTTCCCTAATTCACTTGGCAAGGTTGCTTATCACGTCGCCTGCCATCAGAGAGTTCAGAATTTTGGAATGAAGACACGGGAATTCTTAGAGTTAGTCCCGGGTACAGAGATCTCAGCTATTGAACGTTGCTCGGGGCACGACGGAACCTATGCAGTCAAAGCCGAGACCTACGAGAAAGCGAAAAAAATTGCCCGACCTGTGGTGCGACGCGTTGAGGAAGCAAACCCCGACAGCTTCGGCTCGGACTGTCCAATGGCAGGGAGAATGATTGCAGACGGGATTGAAAATGGCGAGGCTGAGCATCCAATAAGCATGGTTCGTCGTGCTTACGGAATTTAAAGGCGTAACAAAAACGTAAAGGCAGATTGATATGAAATTAAAACGCGATGATCTTTGGTCGTTGGAAGAGTATGCGACAGAGAGGGAATCTTTTAGGGCTATGATCCTTAAGCATAAGAAAGCAAGACAGGTGGCACTCGGACCGCACGCCACTCTTTACTTTGAGGACCGCCTAACCATGAAGTATCAGGTCCAGGAGATGCTTCGAGTCGAAAGAATCTTTGAACGAGAAGAAATTGAAGAGGAGCTTGCCGCATACAACCCTTTAATTCCCGATGGCAAGAACTGGAAGGCCACATTTATGATTGAATACGGGGACGAGGAGGAACGGAGAAAAGCCTTGGCTAATATGGGTGGAATTGAGGAAACCCTTTGGGTTCAGGTGGGCAGTGGGGAAAAGTCATTCGCAATCACCAACGAAGACATGGACCGAACACGAGACACGAAAGCCGCAGCCGTTCACTTCACCAGGTTTGAGCTCTCGGACACTGATCTGGAAGCCATTAATCAAGGTTCAGAGATAAGGTTTGGTCTAGACCATCCGAGTCTTGCAACCACCGTTACACTGGACCTCAAAGAGAGGCTCTCCCTTGTCGCCGACTTAGATCTGTAAACTCACGTAGCTAGATATTTTCCCAGCGAAAGCGAAAATTCGTTAAGAAGCTGACCTCGAGTTGAGGACTTCCTCCAGCACAAGCCTACTTTTCTAGAAAAACTCTGATCCGAAAAGGGAATATACTTAACACTTGCGGCAGAGTCTCCAGAACACTGGGTCGCAAGTTCTGGCATCAAAGTCACACCCAAACCCGCAGATACAAGTTCGCGAAGTGTCTCAAGGCTTGTCGCTGAGTAGCCGGAGCTTTCAACTCCGCCGTTTGTTTGACATATAGCAAGTGCTTGATCTCGCAGGCAGTGCCCGTCTTCCAACAAAAGCACATTTTCTCCTTCAAGAGCCTTTGTGTCCGCCAATGAGCGGTTGGCTTTAGGGTGATCAGATGAAACTGCCAAAAGAAAGGATTCATCGTAAAGCTCGAACTCCTCAACGTTATCTTCGTTGACGGGCAACGCCAAAATTACCGCATCCAGTTCCCCTTGTTTTAACATTCTAAGGATTTGTGCAGTTTGGCCCTCAGTCAAGTTGATTTTTAATTTAGGATAATCTTTTCCGATCGGACCGAGAATTTTTGGGAGCAAATAAGGCGCTATCGTTGGAATGACACCCAGCCTTAAGTCGCCGCCCATTGGTTCACGAATTTGTTCTGACATAGCCGTTAGGATATTCACCTCTGCCAATATTCGTTGTGCTTGCTCGACAATTTTTTCTCCCTCGGCTGCAAGCATAACCTGTCGATTCGATCTCTCTATCAGAGTCACTCCCAAAGTTTCTTCTAACTTTTTTAACTGCGTAGACAGAGTTGGCTGGCTAACGAAACAGGCCTCGGCGGCGCGCCCGAAATGCCGATGTTCTGCAACGGCTACTAGATATTTAAGATCTCTTAAATTCAAATCTTTACTCCTTCGCGAGACCAATATTGATCGCTATTTCCAAAAACATTTACGGCTCTCGTCCCATTTTCCGGGTGCTCAGAGTGTTTTTCCAACGAAACGCAAATTGAAAGTCACTGGAACCACCGGCTCTATCGACTGCAAACCAGCCATTTCCTTTAAAGTTTTTATTCCATTTAGAAGAGCAAAATCAGAGGCTCTGATCATTATCGGATCTGCGCTTGCGACGTCGTATATATTTTCCCCTGAGCGAACTACGTTAACCATTACACTTTTAGAGATCTTTATGGATTTCAGTCCTATACTGAGAGGAATCCTCAATCCTTCTGTTTCTCCCGATGATATTGAATTAATTTGGTCCATATCTAATTTGGTTTGAATGGTTGCCGAGGGAAAATTGGCTACGTCAAATAAGATTTCCCGAATTCTTTCATTTCTAATTGGAACAAGAGTTTCTACTGTAGCCAAGTCTATAATTACTAGAGCCTTACCATCGGAACCCACTGAACCGGTGAGCCCTGACAACCTGTGGTTCTCAGCAATTGTCTTGTTTTTCACCGATGCAAAACCCACATGTGAATTTTTAGTATCGACAACCCATTCAGAATGAGCAAATAATGAGAAACAAGTTAGTGCCAAAAATACAAAATATTTCACTTTCTAATGCTCCTTTTTCGACTATTCAGCGTTCTTGATATGAGAACGAATTTGTTCACGCGTCTTAGAGGCGGCTAGTCTAACCGCGCTCTCAAAATCTTCGTCTTCGCTCGCATAAATAATTGCTCTTGATGATGAAATCAAAACATTCGTTGAGCCGGACGCTCTAATTGTTGATCGGACATCAGCACCCTGAGCACCTATACCTGGAATTAAAATCGTTAGGGCCCCTACTATTTCTCTCACTCTAGCAAGCTCTTTTGGATAAGTTGCGCCCACGACTAGCCCCGCATTGCTATTGTAATTCCAATCTTTACTTATTTTTTCCGCGATTTTTTCGAACACCCGCTGGCCCGATTCGAGCACTAGTCCCTGGACATCGTCTCCTCCCGGGTTAGAGGTTCTGCAGAGGATAAAAACTCCCTTATCTTTGTAATCTAGGTAGGGTTCCAAAGAGTCCCCTCCCAGAAACGGGTTTACTGTGGCAGCATCGGCTCCAAAACGTTCAAACAATTCTCGAGAATATTTTTCAGCTGTTGAACCAATATCACCTCTTTTGGCGTCAAGAATGACGGGAATGCCTTTATCCTTTATGTACAAAATAGTCTTTTCGAGTTGATCTTCTGCAGCCTCGCTTGCGTAGTGCGCAATTTGCAACTTGTAACAAGCGGTCAGATCAGAAGTTGCATCAACAATGGCTTTATTGAACGCAAATATCGGCTCTGGGTTCACAAGCTTCGAAGAGGGAATCCTTTTTATATCGGGGTCTAATCCCACGCAAAGCAAAGAATCTAGTTCTTTTTGTCGTGAAGCTAGTTTGTCGAAAAAGAGGTTCTTTTTATTCCCTGCGCTGATTACAAAACTCCTATTTTAAGTACACTCATTTGAGCAATATCTTGGTTACATCACCCTCGTCTTTGATGTTATATCCCAAAGAGGATATTTTTTCCCTTATCTCGTCTGCTTTTTCCCACCGTTTTTCCTTTCGGGCTCTCGATCTCTCCTTTACTAATTTTTCGACTTCCTCTGGGATATCCAATTTTTCGGGGTTCCAATTTTCAATATCGAGCCCCAATACCTTGTCAAATTCAAGGAGGGTTGCCTTTTTTTCGGATGGAGCAAGATCTGATTTAACCATTTGCCAAAGGGTTGCAAGGGCTTTAGGCATTGCCAGGTCATTATTTAAATCTTTTTGAATCGCTTTCAATGTAGGCCGGTGAACCTCTCCAGGGTCTCCCCATTCGAAAGCGAGTTCGTAAAGCCTAGTCAATGAAGTTTTGGCTGCTTCCAGACCTTCCCAAGAGAAAGTAATTTGCGTGCGGTAATGTGAGCCCAGGAGGAAATAGCGATACACTAGAGGTTCAAATCCGTGATCCAAAATAGTTTGCAAAGTGATAAAGGACCCAGAAGATTTGGACATTTTATCATCCTTCAAACGCAGAAAATAACCATGCATCCAAAAGTTAGCCAACCGGGTTCCTCTTGCTGCTTCTGTTTGAGCTATTTCATTGGTGTGGTGCACGGGTATGTGATCCTCTCCGCCGCAATGAATATCGAAATAATCGCCAAGAAATTTAGCCGACATAGCGGAGCACTCTATGTGCCAACCGGGAAACCCCTTGCCCCATGGACTTTCCCATTCCATTTGACGAGTTTCTCCTTCTGGTGAGAATTTCCAAAGCGCAAAATCGGTTAAAAAGCGTCTTTCTCCTTTTTCTACCCTTGCACCCTCCTGCAGTCCACCGATGTCTAACCTAGCTAAATGGCCATAATTTTCGAGTCTTTTTGAGTCGAAATAAATACCGTCCGTAAGCCTATAGGTGAAGCCTTTGGCCTCAAGTTCTTTTACGAAGTCAATTTGTTCAGCAATATGATCGGTTGCTCTACACCAAATATCGGGCGGAAGAATATTTAATTTGCTAAGGTCCGCTTGAAACGCGTCAGTGAAGAATTTGGCCAATTCCCATGCATCCATGCCCGATTTTTTTGAACCCAACTCCATCTTGTCTTCGCCTTCGTCGCCGTCTGAGACCAGGTGCCCAACATCTGTAATGTTAATGACATGTTCTACGTCGTATCCGTTTAAAAGAAGGGTCCGCTTAAGTATATCTTCGAAAAGATAGGTTCTTAAATTACCAATGTGAGCATAGTCGTAGACTGTTGGGCCACACGCATACATTTTGACCTTGTTTTGCTCTATAGGAATGAACTCTCGGACTCTTCGATCATAAGTGTCAAAGAACTTGAGCTCCATCAGTTGCGCTCACTAGTTTTCAAAGATCGAGTTTGCAACGTGTCCATCATGCTTTTTCAGTCTCGGCCCCAAATCGTTCCGCCAGAATTCGCTCCACGGTTTCTACGATTGTCTGAGTTTGCGATTCCACTTCTACATTCACCTCATCCCCAACCTGCAAAAGCCTAAAATTTGTGCGGCTAAGAGTCTCAGGAATCAGGTTTATCGAAAATTGTTGTGCCTTTCGATTAACCTCGGCCACCGTAAGGCTGCATCCATTAACGGAGAGATAGCCTTTCTCAAAAATAAACTTGAGCCATGGCTTCTCCGAGCTAAAAGTAAGCCGATAGTTGTTGACAGGCTTCTCAATTGCGGCAACTTCGGCTGTCCCCACAACATGTCCAGAAATTGGATGCCCTCCGATTTCAGCGTCTGCCTTTGCGCTCCGTTCTATGTTTACAAGCGTTCCCTTCTCTAAATATTTTAGGTTGGAAAGCTCAAGGGTTTCTTTGATTACGTCAAAAAACACCGAGCCTTCGAGAATCTCCGATACAGTAAGACAGACTCCGTTTACTGCGACGCTCGCACCGAGCTCCAATTCAAACAAAAGCTCATCTGAAAAAATGATTGAGAATCGCGACAGGTTATCCAATTTTTCTATACCAGCTATCGGCAAACAGGCTCTTACTATTCCAGTGTACATTTCGACCTTTCTAATATTTGATTAGTAGAGTTTCAGGTTGAGGTGCGCCGTTTGCACCCTGCTCTATCTTAACAAATTTACTTCGCGCTGTTCTTTTTTATAATAGAGTTTGATTTTGTATAGCGACCGTCCATGGGAACCATAATTGATCTTCGAAGCGACACAGTGACGAGCCCCTCAAAAGCGATGCTTGAAGCAATGACGTCTGCGGCTACGGGTGACGACGTTTATGGGGAAGATCCGACCGTAAACGCGTTAGAAGAATACGCAGCTGAATTGACTAAAAAAGAAAAAGCACTTTTTGTTACCAGCGGCACCCAAGGAAATTTAACCTCTATTTTATCGCACTGCGGAAGAGGCGATGAGTATATAGCGGGCAGTGACGCCCACACTTACAGGTATGAGGCTGGAGGCGCTGCAGTGCTTGGGAGCGTGCAACCTCAGCCGGTCCCCTTTAATTCCCGAGGAGAGATACCGCTAGATCTGGCTCAGGAGGCAATTAAGCCTTTAGACCATCATTTTGCCAAGACGAAACTTCTTTGTTTGGAAAATACGAAAGCCGGTAAGGTGCTCAGTCTTGAGTACCTTTCGCGAGCAAGACAATTCACAAAAAAAACGGGTCTTAGCCTTCATCTTGACGGTGCGAGAGCATTTAATGCGGCGGTGAAGCTCGACGTGCCTATATCCGAAATAACAAGGCATGTTGATAGCTGTTCACTGTGCCTGTCTAAAGGCTTGGGCGCGCCCATGGGTTCGGTATTGGTCGGAGACGCTTCGTTAATCGAAAGTGCTCGCAAGTGGCGAAAGATGCTGGGCGGGGGAATGAGGCAGGCAGGCATAATGGCGGCTGCAGGACTTTTTGCTCTAAAAAACCATGTAACGGATTTAAGCAAAGACCACGAAAAAGCGGTTCTTTGTTGGGAGGGCCTGCGCAATTTAAAAACTATCAATCTTCAGGGCGAGCCCCAAACGAATATGGTGGTTCTTCAAGCAAGTGCCAAGATTTTAGCCGAGCTGCAGAGATTTCTAAAAGAGCACGGTGTCTTAATCTCGTCCGAACGACTGGTTTTTCATCGAGATGTCCCGATCGAATCCTCAGCTTATTTAGTGGAACTTTTCGAGACCTTTGATGCGTCGCGATAGGGAGAAAAAACTGCTCGTTGTCGGCGCTACCGCCATAGATCTTATTGGCTTTTACCCAAGTCAATTCAAGCAGTACGAAAAAGAATACCGTCCTAAAAACCTCAATGTATCGTTTCAGCTGGCGGGCTTAGAGCGATCTTACGGTGGGTGCGCAATGAATATTGCTTTTGGGCTTGCTCGTCTAAATATCGAGGGGCTCCCTTTTTCAATAATAGGCAAGGATTTTTTTGAGGGTTATCAAGAACACGTTGAAGCTGCAGGAATTAACACCAAATATCTAGAGGTGCTTGAAGAAACCGGAGCGACTTGCATAATGATTAATGACCAAGCTGGCAACCAAATCATAGGATTTTATCCCGGGCCTGGCACTTCCCCGAAGGAAATACCAGAGGCGATTAGTTCCAAGAAAGAAGAGATTTCCCTTTGTTTCATCGCTCCTCAAGAGCCAGATCTGACATTAAATCAAGCGGCACAGATGAAATCTTTAGGTATTCCTATCATGGTCGACACTGGGCAGGTGTCTGCTAAATACTCTAAACAAGATATAAAGAACCTTCTTGAACTCGTTGATTATATTATTATTAATGAAAATGAATGGGAGGTGCTAAAAATAAATGCCGATTTAAACGAAAAACAATTTGTAGAGCCGATCATAGAGGCAATAATCACAAGAGGGGAAGATGGGGTTGATATCATTAGTAAGACGACGCGCTCGCATGTCCACTCCTTAGAGATCTCTAAGAGTGAATTTGTCGATGCAACTGGCTGCGGAGATGCTTTTAGAGCCGGCTTTGTTTTTGGTTTCTTTGAGGGAGCAAATTCTATAAGAGCAGCGCAGCTTGGTTGCCTTATGGCCGCAGCTAATATCAAATCTTTGGGGGCGCAAAATTTCTATATTAACCCTGAAAAATTAAGGGCTCAACGTGAATTCTTTTACGGCGAGGGCTCTGACCTAGTGCACTCCAATGAGGACGATAGCAGATGAAAGAGTTTCAAGAAGGACAGGCCATCTTGTTGAACGGAACTTCTAGTTCGGGCAAAACTACGCTCGCCAAAGTGCTTCAGCAAAAGCTCAAAGAGCCATATCTTTACGTGTCCCTAGATCAATACAGAGACTCGCTTCCTGACAAATACCGCGGGCTCAACTCTCCGCCTGGGACAACGGGACACGATGGCTTGAATGTGGTGCCGATTGATTCAAAAGATGGTGGAAAAATCTCATCAATTCAATTCGGGCACTATGGAAAAAAGGTTCTCCATGGGATGCGTTTGTCGTCAGCTGGGCTGGTTCGAGACGGTCTCAACGTAATAATAGACGACATTTTATTGGAAGCATCTTTCTTGGATGATTATTTGAAAGCCTTTCGTGGTTCAAAGCTTTACCTTATAGGGCTTTTTTGCCCGCTTGAGACGGTAGAGAAAAGAGAGGCGTCCCGAATCGGTAGGTTCCCTGGAACTGCTCAGAGTCAGCTGGAAGTGTGCCACGCACACGCAGTGTACGACCTGTCCTTAGATACGTCTATTTTGTC